>JAEWHQ010000097.1 GCA_023387715.1 Pseudomonadota bacterium
CTCCCAAGGCTGCCCGATCATCGTGGCATATGCTGAAGGTGAATCGGCAGGCTTTAAGCGCCAATCAATTGACTATCATCAGTCATGGCTGGATGCAGGTTTCAAAAGTGAAATTTTCGAAATCAAAGGCCGCAATCATTTCGATATCGTGCTGGATCTCGCCGAGCCGGACAGCCTGCTTGGGCAGGCACTGCTGGGTCTGATTGCCGATAATCCTTCTTAAAAAATACAGGCCTTTGGGTCTGCTCTTTTCGCCTTCTGAACAGATTAAATGAACGGAAATAATATGAAATATACCAGGAAAGACGCCAAGGCTTATTCCCGGCAGCATATGAAAGGCATCTGGGCTGCGGCTCTGACACCTTTTACTGCCGATCATGCCATTGACGAAGATGCGGTTCGCCGTAACTACGATCATTGGATTGAAGACCTGAAGATTGACGGCTTTTTTGTCGCCGGTAAGCAGGGCGAGTTTTTCTCAATGTCGCTGGATGAGCGCAAGCGCAGCTTTGAGCTGGCGGTTGAGGCTTGTGCCGGACGTGCCCAGACCATCATGTCTTGTTCTGACCAGAACATGGATGTGGTGATTGAGCTTGCACAACACGCACAGAAAATTGGTGCGGATTACATCGTTGTGCATGCGCCTATACTGCATTTCTTCAAAGAACAGGACGAAACACTTCTCAACTATTACCGCACCATTGCGGAAAAAGTTGATATCGGTATTGCGCTTTGGAGCCATCCGGATAGCGGCTATCTGATGAGCCCTGAACTGTGCAACAAGCTGGCTGATATCGAAAATGTGGTGGCGATTAAATATAGCGTGCCACGTCCGATGTATATTGAGCTGGAACACCTTGCAGGTGATAAAATTTTGGTCAGCACCGCATCAGAAGATGAGTGGCTGGACAATATTATCGATCTCAAATGGCAGCTCTATCTTTGCTCTTCCCCGCCATATTTGATCCAGACCAAAAATGATTTGCGTATGCGTGAATATACGGATCTGGCCTTTGCCGGTAAATTTGAAGAAGCACGCCGCATTCGTGACAGTCTTGAGCCAGTGCGTAAAGCGCTTAAAGGCACACGTCCGGCGGAAAAACCACATTCCCACCAGAAATACTGGCAGGAATTGCTCGGCCAGACCGGCGGCACGGTGCGCACACCATTGCTTGAGCTGACAGAGGCCGAAAAGAAGGTGACACGCGAGGCCTTCGAAAACTGCGGACTGAAACTGTAACACAATCTGAAAACTGCGCGGTGCTTACATAAACACTGCGCAGTCTTAACCGACTGATAATATTCGTTTTTGTTCATCATCACCCAGCCCAGTGCAATCGAGGCATCATGAAATTTACCCGTCTTCTTCCATTGTTTGCCGCATCTTTTCTGGCATCCAGTGCCGTTTATGCTGCTGACCCTGTGAAAATTGGTTTCATCACCACCTTGTCCGGCTCTGCCGGTTATTTGGGGCAGGATGTGCGCGATGGTTTTGAGCTCGCGGTTAAAATGGGCAAAGGCACGCTGGGCGATGTGCCGGTCAACGTTCTGGTTGAAGATGATGCGATGAAGCCTGCCAATGGTCGTCAAATTGCTGGCCGATTCATGAATGATGAAGGTGTGAAGCTTTTTACCGGTCTTGTGTTTTCCAATGTGGCTGGTGCAACAGTTCCGGAAATTCTGGATGGCGGCGGTATTTTTGTCAGCCCAAATGCCGGGCCATCGGAATTTGGCGGCAAAGGCTGCGATGCCAATTATTACGTAATTTCATATCTGACTGATACAATGCAGGGCAGTGCCGGCCAAAATGCGACAGATCTGGGGTATAAACGTGCTTTTCTGCTGGCGCCTAACTTTCAGGCCGGTAAAGACGCGATTGAGGGTTTCAAACGCTATTTTAAGGGCGAGATTGCCGGTGAGATTTATACGCGCGTCGATCAGAATGATTTTGCCGCCGAAATGGCGCAAATTCGTCAGGTTAATCCCGATGTGGTTTTCCAGTTTCAGCCGGGCGGTTTAGGTATTGCTTTTCTGCGCCAATATCAGCAGGCCGGATTATTAGGCTCAGTGCCGATGGTGATTGCCGAGCCGTCCATGGATCATGCGATTTTGAAAGCTGTCGGTGATGCGGCAGAAGGCTTGAATGTTTCAGGCTCATGGAACACTGATTTGGACAATGATGCCAATCGTGAATTTGTGGCCGCTTTTGAAGAAGCCTATAAGCGCACTCCAACCATGTATGCCGCGCAAGCCTATGACACTGCCAATGCCATTGGTGCCGCACTGCGCCAGACAAAAGGCGATGTTGAAGACCGCGATGCTTTCCGTGCAGCGATGTTGAAAGCTGATTTCAAATCGGTGCGGGGCACTTTCAGTTTCGGTAAAAACCAGCATCCGGTGCAGGATTGGTATGCCATGCAGGTGGTGCGTGGTGATGATGGTGCTTTGACACTCAAAACCCGTTCAAAATTGCTCAGCAGCCACGGCGATCCGTTCGCGGCTGATTGTGATCTTTGAGAGCGCCCATGAAGATTGTTGCACATCATCTTCCGGAATTAAATGTCACCTTGCACCAGTTGCAGGGCACTGACCTGGGCATTACGTGCATTCCGGATATGGAGGCAAACTGGCCGGTAAAAGCATTGCTGGGCAGTTTGTCGGACGATGAATTGCAAGAGGCTTCACAGCAGGCGCCTGCGGGTTCAATGGATGTTGAAAAGGGCACTATTCGCCTCAATTTCAATATTTATCTTATTGAAACGCCGGATTATGTCGCGTTGATTGATGCAGGTGTGGGCAATCAGAAAAATCGCCCTGACCGCCCGGCATGGCATCAGCGCAATTCTGCATTTCTGGACATTCTGGCTGCACTCTGTGTGCAGCCCGATGACGTTGATTACCTGATCAATACGCATCTTCATGCCGATCATGTCGGCTGGAATACAGTTTTTCTTGATGGAAAATGGCAGGCCTCATTTCCCAATGCTGCCTATATTGTGCCTGAAGGTGAACTGACCTATTGGTCGCAAATTCACGCAGAAAATGCAGAGAAAACCACGCTGCATGGTGCGTTTGAAGACAGTATCAAACCGATTATCGAAACCATTGGTTTTCAGGCTGTACCTGCCAATTATCAGATATGCGACGGCCTCACATTTGAGCCGGCCTTTGGTCATTCACCCGGCATGGTGGTGGTGCGTTTGAAGTCTGCTGAACTCAATGTCTTGTTTACAGCAGATGTTATCCATCATCCGCTGCAATTATCGCAGCCATTTGCGGTTTCCAATTTTTGTAAAGTCCCTGATCAAGCGCGTGAAACACGCATGAGCTTGCTGGAAAATGCAGCCAGAGAGCGGGTGATCATGGCGCCATATCATTTTCCGCTGCCGGTTTTCGGGCAGGTGGAAGGAGGGGAAGGCATCTATAGCTATGTGCCTTTCGACGTAGAAATAACAACAAGAGACTGAAAGAAACGAGATGCAGCACAAGCTGCAAACGGAGGAGAACGGGCATGATTAAAAAGAGTTTACTTGCAATGAGTGTTCTGGCTTTCAGCACTTTGCCATATGTGGCATTGGCGCAAGAGCCTGTTAAAATTGGTATGATCACCACGCTTTCTGGGCCTGCCGGCTATTTAGGTCAAGATATTCGTGACGGCTTTAAACTGGCCATGGAAATGGATGGTGGTAAGCTTGGTGATGTTGCTGTTGATCTGATTGTGGAAGATGACAGCCAGAAACCAGGACAAGGCAAACAGATTGCCGAACGTCTTTTAAACAATGATAAAGTGCAGTTGTTTACCGGTATTGTTTTCTCCAACGTGGCTGGTGCAACGGTGCCGGACATTCTGGATGGCGAAGCTTTTTATGTGAGCACCAATGCAGCACCGTCCAATCTGGCGGGTAAAGAATGTAACGAAAATTATTTCGTTGTTCCTTGGCAGAATGACAGCTTGCATGAAAGTGCCGGACAGCTTGCAACCAATCTTGGTTACAAGACTGCCTTCGTTCTGGCTTCCAATTATCAGGCCGGTAAAGATGCGATCACCGGCTTTAAGCGCTATTTTAAAGGCGAGATCATTGGCGAAGTTTATACCGGCCTCGACCAGACCGATTTTGCTGCGGAAATGGCACAAATCCGCGCCAAGAAACCGGAAGTTGTTTTCCAGTTTCATCCAGGTGGTCTCGCAATTACATTCCTGCGCCAATATGAGCAGGCCGGTTTGATGAAAAGTACACCAATGGTGGTGGCTGAACCATCACTGGATGCCAATACTTTGAAAGCTGTTGGTGACATTGCGCTGGGCTTGAATGTTTCCAGCCATTGGAACTCCGATTTTGATAATGCGGCAAACAAGAAGTTCATGGAAGCATGGATGAAAGCCTATAATCGTGCGCCGACTTATTATTCCAGTCAGGGTTATGAAGCAGCCCTTGCCATCGGTGCAGCTCTGAAAGCCACCAATGGCAATGTTGAAGATAAAGACGCTTTCCGTGAAGCCATGCGTAAAGCCGATTTTGAAGCCGTACGCGGTAACTTCAAATTTGGTGTGAACCATCATCCGGTGCAGGACTGGTATGCTC
>JAEWHQ010000281.1 GCA_023387715.1 Pseudomonadota bacterium
GTACATATCTCACTCATAAGACAGAGCATGTTTTAAAACTATGCGCAATCACAACTCTGTGGGATTGGGGCAAAGTTTATAAGTTTCTTTGAAGAAACTACCCCTCATGGTAACGCGACCATTAAAAATAAATCTAACTGCGCGCATTGCATCTATGCATATCAACTCTGCGTAGTGATTTATCAGCAAGTTCAAAAATTCATTTGTAGAATCAGTGACATAAAAAAAGCCCCGGATTGCTCCGGGGCTTCTTTGTAAGTGATTGGAAGCAGGACTGATTAGAAGTCCATGCCGCCACCCGCACCGCAAGGCGGTGCAGGAATTTTAGTTCATGGGCGTGCTTTATGGACTTCTTAGAAGTCCATGCCGCCCATGCCGCCCATGCCACCGCCTGGCATTGCTGGCATGCCGCCGTCTTTCTTCGGCAGTTCAGCAATCATGGCTTCAGTGGTGATCATCAGGCCAGCGATAGAAGCTGCGTTCTGAAGAGCAGTACGAACAACCTTAACCGGATCAACAACACCAGCTTTGATCAGATCGCCATATTCGTTGGTTGCAGTGTTGTAACCAAAGGTTTCAGAAGCGTTTTCGAGGATTTTGCCAACGATAACGGATGCTTCTTCACCGGCGTTTGTGGTGATCTGACGAGCAGGAGCTTGCAGAGCGCGACGAACGATGTTGATACCAGCTTCCTGGTCAGCATTGATGCCTTTTGCAGTGATGTTTGCAGAAGCGCGAAGCAATGCAGTACCACCACCTGGTACGATACCTTCTTCAACAGCCGCACGGGTTGCGTTCAGAGCATCGTCAACGCGGTCTTTGCGTTCTTTAACTTCAACTTCAGTTGCACCGCCAACGCGGATAACTGCAACACCGCCAGCAAGCTTAGCAAGACGTTCCTGCAGCTTTTCACGGTCGTAGTCAGAAGTGGTTTCTTCGATCTGCTGCTTGATCTGGCCAACGCGGGCTTCGATTTCAGCTTTTGCACCTGCACCGTCAACAACAGTGGTGGTTTCTTTGCTGATTGCAACTTTCTTCGCACGGCCGAGCATGTCGAGAGTTACGGATTCCAGCTTGATGCCGAGATCTTCGGAGATAACCTGACCACCGGTGAGGATAGCGATATCTTCGAGCATTGCCTTGCGACGATCGCCAAAGCCCGGAGCCTTAACAGCAGCAATTTTCAGGCCACCGCGCAGCTTGTTAACAACCAGAGTTGCCAGTGCTTCGCCTTCTACGTCTTCAGCGATGATGACGAGTGGCTTGGAGGTCTGAACAACAGCTTCGAGAACCGGCAGAAGAGCCTGCAGGTTGGAAAGCTTCTTTTCATGCAGAAGGATGTATGCATCTTCCAGATCTGCAATCATTTTTTCCGGGTTGGTTACGAAGTAAGGGGACAGGTAACCGCGGTCGAACTGCATACCTTCAACAACTTCGAGCTCTGTTTCAGCAGTTTTAGCTTCTTCAACAGTGATAACGCCTTCGTTGCCAACTTTCTGCATGGCTTCAGCAATCATCTGACCGATTTCTGCTTCGCCGTTTGCGGAGATGGTGCCAACCTGAGCAACTTCTTCAGAAGTATTGATCTTCTTGGCTTTGCCGAGAAGGTTTGCAACAACTTCGTTAACTGCCAGATCAATACCGCGCTTCAGATCCATCGGGTTCATGCCGGCAGCAACGGCTTTTGCGCCTTCCTGAACGATAGCCTGACCCAGGACGGTAGCGGTTGTTGTACCGTCACCAGCTGTGTCGTTGGTCTTGGAAGCTACTTCGCGCAGCATCTGTGCGCCCATGTTTTCGAACTTGTCTTCAAGTTCTACTTCTTTAGCAACCGATACACCGTCTTTGGTGATGCGTGGAGCACCGAAAGATTTGTCGATAACAACGTTACGACCTTTAGGGCCGAGTGTTACTTTTACAGCATCTGCAAGGATGTCGACGCCGCGCAGCATTTTTTCGCGCGCTGTACGACCGAATTTTACTTCTTTAGCAGCCATTTTATATCTCCTGGGAATTGTCCCGGTCAGATTGGTGGTTAAATCGAATATCTCAACTGCCGGCAAAAATACCGGCTTTCATCAGGGTGCATTAAACAATGCACTGCGCAGATGAATTAGCCGAGGATACCCAGAATGTCGGATTCTTTCATGATCAGCAGGTCTTCGCCGCCAATCTTGACTTCTGTGCCGGACCACTTGCCGAACAGAACTTTGTCACCAGCTTTAACGTCCAGTGCAACCAGCTTGCCGGCTTCATCACGTGTGCCGGAACCTACAGAGACAACAACGCCTTCTGATGGCTTTTCTTTTGCGGAATCAGGAATGATGATGCCGCCAGCGGTTTTTGCTTCCGACTCAACACGACGGACAACAACGCGATCGTGAAGTGGGCGGAAATTGGTCTCAGCCATGATCTAAACCCTTAAATATTAAAGTTGAACCCCTCCATGGATCTTATGATCCACGGTTATTAGCACTCAGGCTCCCCGAGTGCTAACCTGCTAAATAGATAGAAATGCCCTGTTTTAATGTCAAGGTCGGGAAGCGTTTATGATTAAGAAAAAATACAAAATTCTCATTTCTATTTTTGCAAGCCTGCTGTCACCTTATAAATTACGGGGTACGCATGCCGCTTTTCAAGCTATCAAGCCATATTTCAGCCTGCTTATTAAGCCGTGCAAACATGTCAGCTTTATGAAAAATAATGGCGGCTTTCTTTGAAATTTTCGCAGAATCATCGGCTTTTTTGTAATTTTTTAGTTATCGCAAGCGCTGAGTTTGCATGCAGGCGTGACATGCGTGCCGCCATGCGTTAGAGGAGCAGACGTGAAACTATAAATTGTCATTTTAAATATGTGGGCAAATGGTCCGGCAATTTTTAAAATGATGATGGCTCATCAATCTCGGATCTGTTCTAAACGGGTTCCTTGCAGTTTGTTTTATGAGGATTGGCATGAAATTTCCTGAGCGTCTGGATGATCTCACCAATGATTATGATGTACTGTTCTGCGATGTGTGGGGCGTTGTGCATAATGGTGAGGAAGCTTTCCCGCTCGCATGTGAGGCTTTGCAGCGTGCACGCGCCAAAGGCGTGAAGGTTATTTTGGTTACCAATTCTCCGCGTCCTTTCCCGGGCGTCGTGGCGCAGCTCGGCACCTTGGGCGTGCCGGATGATGCTTATGACGTGGTTGTGACCTCCGGCGATGTAACCCGCGATCTGATTGCCGAAGGCCCGCGCAAAGTGTTCCATATCGGCGTTGAGCATGAATATGCGATCTTTGATGGCCTTGATGTCGAAGTGGTGGAAGAGTTTGAAGCGGCTGGCATTGTTTGCACCGGTCTCTTTAATGACGAGGTGGAAACACCTGAGGATTACACCGAAATGCTGGAGCGTTTCCGTGCCCGTAATCTGCCGTTCATTTGTGCCAACCCTGATTTGATGGTGGAACGCGGCAATCGCATGATCTGGTGTGCCGGTGTTCTGGCGCGTGATTATGGTTTGCTGGGTGGCCGTACACAGGTTGCCGGTAAGCCGCATCATCCGATTTATGCCGCTGCACTAAAAGCTGCGGAAAAGCTTCTTGGCCGTAGCGTCGAAAAATCGCGCATCTTGGCTATTGGCGATGGTATCCTGACTGATGTAAAGGGTGCGGCACAATTTGGTGTTGATGTTCTTTATATTTCCGGCGGCGTACATGCAGCCGATTATATTGATGCAGAAACCGTGGATGTTGAAAAGCTGAAAGCATTTTTGAACAAGCACGGCCATCAGCCGGTTGCGACGATCAGACATCTCGTTTAATCGCACTGAAATAAAACGCACAGAGCAATTTCATGTCCAAACAGCCATTTCAGCGTCTTAATACCACGGATAATTTGCCGGCGCATTTGCGCCATGCTGTCGTGGCTATTGGTAATTTTGATGGCGTGCATCGCGGACATCAGGCTGTGCTGCAACAAGCGCTGGAACTGGCAGCAAGTCAGGGGCGGCCATGCGTCGCCCTGACATTTGAGCCGCATCCGCGTTCTTTCTTCAAACCGGATGAGCCGGTTGACCGCCTGACACCATCGCGTGAAAAATCTTATCTGCTTGAGATTTTAGGCTTTGATGCGGTGATCGAACAGCCTTTTACGGCTGAGTTTTCTGCGCTGAGCGCTGAAGAATTTGTTGATACGATTTTGGTAAAAAACTTTGCTGCCAGCGGTGTGGTCATCGGTTATGACTTCCACTTTGGCAAAGCACGTCGCGGCACACCGGAATTTTTGGTGGGCGCGGGTAAACAAGCAGGTTTCAGCGTGACTTTGGTTGATGCTTTTTGCGACGAGGGCGCCACGCAAATCTCTTCAAGCCGTATTCGTGATTTTCTCTGTGACGGCGATGTGGTGCAGGCGGCCGGTCTTCTCGGTCACCGTTATCAGGTGCGCGCCGAAGTGGTGCATGGCCGCAAACTTGGCCGTGAGCTTGGTTTTCCAACTGCCAATATGCATTTGCCGGAACAGACCCATCTGAGACACGGTATTTATGCTGTGCGTTTCCGTCGTGCAGACGGCACACTTTATAATGGTGTGGCAAGTTATGGCCGCCGTCCGACTGTGACAGATAATGGTGTGCCGCTGCTTGAAACCTTCTTGTTTGATTTTTCCGGCGATCTTTACGGTGAGCTTGCCACGGTTTCCTTCTTTGGCTTTTTGCGCGGCGAAGTGAAATTTGACGGGCTGGAACCGCTGATGGAGCAAATGCGTCAGGACGAGGTCGAAGCGCGTGCGCTGTTAGCCGCTGTTAAGCCATTGTCACCGCTTGATCAGAAATTGTCATTTGCCAGTTCTTTAGACAGTAGTGCTGACTGTGTGACGGCCACATCAGCGTAAAACTGACAGTTTAAACCTAAGTTTACTGATTTATTGCAAAGTGCTATAAAGATTTTACTCATATATCTGTACTTGTTGGGGAGTACAGCGAGGGGAAGCGTATTGCGTAAATCATATTTAGCGACAGCAACTATTTTCACTATATTGACGGCTTTACCTGTTCAGGCTGCCGATGATGTGGTGGCGTCTGAGAAAAAGCCGTTCTGGGCTGGCGACTGG
>JAEWHQ010000332.1 GCA_023387715.1 Pseudomonadota bacterium
GTTGTGCCCATCGCAATGGGCGCTGCCCGCATATAGCGCAGTAAATTCAAATTATGCGTCTGTTGCATGGCTGGCGCCTGCACACGACGATAGCAGATAAAAATCAAGGCCAGCAGCGCAATCAAGCTACCGATGAAAAACGGCAAAACGCCTTCATGGCCGGCAAAAGACAGAATCAAAGGCCCGCCGGCAAAACCCAGTGACAGAAACGCCGTATAGGCTGCCATGATACGTCCGCGTGTCGCATCACTGCTTAATTCGCTTGCCCATGTTTCAGTCAACACAAACAGGATTTCAGCAGCAATACCTAAACCAAAGCGCAACGGAAACCACAGCCAGAAGCTCGGCATAGCCGGAAACAGCGCCAATAAGACAGCGGTCATAATAAGGGCGAGAATGATAAGCCTGCGTGTACCATAACGGCTTGCCCAGCGTGGCAACATCGGCGCCACACACAAAACACCAAGCGCATGCATTGCGGCATTGATACCGATAATCGTTTCGGTCACGCCTTGCTCGGTCAAAGACAAAGCCACCAAAGGTGCGGTCAGACTATAAGTTAAGCCAAAAACCGACGCAGTGCCAATAACAACGGCAAGCGATAGCAATAACTGACCACGAGATAATTCTAAGGCAGGTCGTGACGACCCGTCAGTATTTGTATCACTCAATGAACCTCACTTGGCGGCTATTGTTATGATACCGCCCCCTCAAACTATTTTAAAAATAGTCACTCTTCATTCTCTATAGAACTATATTGGAGGCTTATCACTATTAAAAATAGCATAATCAGCAAAAATTATAGTTGATTATCAGAAACTCTTTCAAAAAAAAGTGCCGGAAAATTTTCATCTTCCGGCACTGTTTTTACGAAACCGTAAAAATTACTTGGCTGCAGCCTGTTCAAGCAATGGCAGCATGCGTTCTTTTGCCTTTGGAGGCATTTTCGCATTTGGAGCAGTTTCAAGGTTGCTCAGGTCATCGCCAACAACAACGAGAGCGACCATGCCCATTGCAAAGTGTGGCAGGCACTTAACGCCGTAAACACCTTCTTTGTCGAAAGTAACTTTTACTTCCTTGTTGATTTTGCCTTTAAAGGTTGTACCACCTTCTGGCATCATGTCCTTCATGCTTTCAGCATTGTGTGAAGGATCGGTAGGAACGAAAGTTACGGTATCGCCAACAGCAATTTTGGTGAGCGCTGGTTCAAAAACCATATCGCCGTTTTCACCTTTGTTGAGCATTTTAACTTCAAAATCTGCAGCCAGTGCAGGTGCGGATGCTGCTGCGAAAGCAATCGCAGCTGTAGCGAACAATGTAGAAATTTTCAATTTTCTGCTCCAAATTCGGAACTAGTAAGGAACTTACTTAGCTTCATTTGACAAAAATGGTTTCAACCATGCAATCCGGGGGAGGTTCGATGCACGGCCCATCTCTAGGTCAAGTAGGTAAATGGTTTAAGAAAGTCAATAAATTCTACAAATTCTTCACCAATATACATGAAAATATAAGTATTTTTGATCTCAAAAAGCCCATTTCCTGAGCAAAAAGGACTATATTCTCATAACAAAAAAGTTACTGCTTGTAACAATTTCTCAAGTCAGCTTCTTAACACGACGTTCTAAAACGGATGTGAGCTGTAAAGAGCAAAGCACAATGGCAGAGCCAACGATTATTTTGAGCTCAGGCACTTCATTAAAAAATACATAGCCAGTGATCGCCATTACCACGATGGAGAGATAGCTGATGGGTGCAAGCACACTGGCATCGGCCAGACGATAGGCACGCAAAAAGCAATATTGCCCCGCTTGTGCCAACAAACCAATACCGATCAGTGGTATCCAATCCATTGCTTTAACCGGCTGCCAGCTGATGATCGCCGGAACAGCGGTCAGCACCACCAGCCCGACCGTATAAAACACCATCATCACTGTGGTGCTTTCTTCCCGCAGCTGCCGGGTTTGGATTGTCGCCAATGAGCCAAAGAGCACATTAACGGCAATTGCCACCAGTCCTACGCTCCAGACAAAGCCGCCACTGGGATTTAACATCATCAGCACACCGCCAAAGGCAATGCCAGCCCCGATCCACTGAATACGGCTGACTTTTTCTGACAAAAGCACCACCGCCATCAGCATGGTGACCAATGGCCTTGAAAAGCTTAAAGCATTCACCACCACCAGCGGCATCAGTGCATAGGCAAAAAACTGACTGGTCAGTGCGATGGCATTGCAGACGATACGGGTGAGATTGCGCCATGGATGACGGATATGCAGCATCTGCTGCCGCTCGCGCCAGATCAGCGGCAAAATGAAAATCAACCCGATCAATGCACGGATAAAAACAAGCTGAAAAGCCGGATAAGATACACCTTGCGCCTTCACAAGTGCCGACATGGCACCGGCAACCAGCAGCATATCCGCCAAAGACCATATAATGGCCTCTCCGGTCGAACCTCTGCCGGTTGATGCGTTTTTTACACGCGACTTATCTGGTGCTGTCTCATGCCGGTTGAACAAGATTGGCCACCAATCGGAAAGCGCCCGGCACCAGCCGGTCAAGCTGATGATGCAAAACAAGGCTTGTATGTGTATGACGCCCCTGCCCGATTTCGGCACTCAGTAGCGCACCAAACAATGGCTGCTCATTGGCATCATGCATCGATAAAAGCGGCACATAGGCATCGTCCCAGCCGGAGATGAAATAAAGGCCGCGCTCTTTATCCCAACCGTCAAAATCATCCATATTAATCTGGTTCGGCCCTTTGAGCAATTTATGCTCAGGCTGCAAGATCGTTACGTCAGAGGCCGGATCGGTTACGCGCCAACGTAAAGAAGGTGTACCGATATTCAGACGCAATGGCGGTGTTTGCTCTGCCACCCAGCCATCAGTCGGGCGATGATAAAGCGTGACCAAATGGCCGCCTTTATGCACAAAATCATGCAATTTAGTGGTGGCATCTGCCAAATCTTTGCGCAAACCAAAGGCAAAGATACCGACAACAATTGTGGTAAACTGCGACAGATCACCGGCAAGATGCTTCTCTGTCAGCATGGTGACATCAAGCCCCATGCGCGTCAGCCACAAGCCCACCCGATCAGCACCACCGCCGACATAACCAATTTTGGCATTTTTCGGCAATGTTAAATCCAGCGCCAGTACTTGTAAAAGCTCCGGCTCACGATAGCTCACCGCACCAATATGCGGATAGCTGGTATGATCAACCTTAAACGCCTCACGACCATCAATCTGTGGCACAAAACGCAACAAATCCGGCTTGATCTTCTCAGGTGCCGTCAAAGTGACTTGCGCACCTTCTTGCGCAAGCGCCCAGCCTTCCGGCGCGCTAAAGCGAACAGGTGCCTGCGCACCGCTGATTGTCATGCGGGAGGACAGGTTTGGCGTATTTTTATCCTGCAATGATAAAATGAGAGCTGGCGGATCAAGGGTCAGCGAACTGGCAGGTAATATGGCAAACGGCTCTTCCAGATCAAATTGTGCGCTGGCCTGATAGCCGGAAAAATCCGCAGTCAAAACGATATGCGCCTGACCATTGCCTTGCAGCGATGTCCAATTAGGCTCGAATACCGGACTGAATGCAGCTCCGGTTTCAGCAATCACATCAAAATTGAAATGACGGCCATTTTGTTCGGTCGGGATAACATCAACATATTCAGGGAAAACAGTTTCAATATTGACCTTATAGCGACGATAATCTTCACTGAGGCTCACCTTCAGATCGCTTGCCTGTCCCGGTGTTAAAGTGCGTGAGGTCAGGGCCGCATTTTCAAACAAGTCGGCCGCTTCAAAAAGAGCATGATTGATTTGCGTAATTTTTCGGGTCAGACGATGATCATGCAGTTTCGAGAAGTCAGCTGGCGCATGTTCACGCGCGGTTTCAATGGCTTTTGCAGCCTCGACCAGACAAGCCATAATCGCACCCCGATCAGGAAAAACAGAAAGCGCATGATCAAGTGCATCCTGCGCATCACGCAAACTGCTAACCGCTTTGGCTGAAAGGCCGGATGTTAATGCCAGTTGTTCCAGATTGGCAGGCAAGCCATCCAGCACCGATGTTTCACTGCGCGCTTTACTGCTTGCCAGTAGCAAATGCAGCGGCCATTCTTTTTTCGGATTTTCCGGCCAATAGCCCATGCCCTGACTGGCATGGTAATAACGTGACCACTCACCGATGCGGTCATAATCCGCGCCGGTTGCCACATCACGGCCTTCTGCGCGCACGGTTACCGTTGCAGGCGGCGGCGGCACCTCATCATCATAATAGCCATTGCTGCCACCTGTCCAAGCAGGCAGATAATATTTAGCCACCTGCCAAACGGTCAGACCTTCATCAAAATGTTCAGGATAGGCTTTAGGGTCAGCAGCCAGCACAATGGCTTTTTCGGCTGCTCGCGTCATCGCACGGTGATGGCCGTGCTGTCCCGGCACATCCAAAAAGGTTGGCACAACAATGTCAGGACGATCGGTGCGGTAAGCGCGCACCAGACGTTCAATGGTGCGATCTTCGCCCCAATGTAAGAAAGTGCCATCGCCATCTTTGGAAAAGCCGAAATCATGCACAGGATCCTGAGGGCCATGACCAAGCCATGTCACATCGCTGTCGATGGCACGCGCTGCTTCTTCCAATTCGCGGCTGCGCACGGCACCCAAAGCGCCGCTGCGCTCAGGCCCCAGCACATTCTGCCCGCCTTCGCCACGGGTGGAACAGCCGATAATCACCCGCATGCCCAAAGCAAAACGGAAATAAGCCAGCATACCGCTTTGCTCATCATCAGGATGGGCTCCGGTATTCATCATGGTGACGGTTGATTGCAAACGGCTAAGGCTGCGATGCAGGCGCACGAGTGCGGGTGCAGCCATCTGCTTTTCAATTTTCTGACGCGCGTCAAGCATGATAGTCCTCCAGATATTTTAGTCTTTACAGATCAGATGCCGTATCAAGCTTCGGCGTCATGACCTCAAATAGCGGCAGGGCAGCAGCGCCCAGAGCCGCGGTAAACTGGCCGGTTGCCCCGAGAATCACCCGCGGCATCACCCGTTCCTGACGGCTCGCCACCGAAATCGGCAGTGTCCCCATCATGGTCACCAGTTCCTGCAAAATAGAATCCGGCAGCATACCGCTTAAAATCACGGTCTGCGGATCCAGAATATTTTCGATCATTGCGATCATCGGCGCCAGATGCGCTGCTGCCTCATGAAGCCAGTGCATCAAAACCGGATTTTTCTCTTCGTAAAGCGTAACGAGATCATCAAATTCAGTGTTTTCAATGCCGGCCTGATTAAGCGCTTCACGCAATGAATAATGCGAAGCATAACGCTCAAGGCACCCCTGCTGGCCGCATGCACACGGACGCCCTAATGGTGAAACCACCACATGGCCGATTTCGCCCGCGTTACCGAATGCACCGCGAAACGGCATGCCGTCAACGATCATGCCAAGCCCGATACCAGCGCCGAAATAGATCATCGCAAAACTGGAAATACCGTGTCCGGCCCCAAAAAGACGCTCCCCCACGGCAGCCGCAGACGCATCATTTTCAATGATAACTGTCTCTCCACATGCTTCACTTAAAAAAGCCGCCGCATCAATATCCGCCCAACCCGGCAATGTTGTCGGGCCGACAGAGGTCATGCCCTCCACATCAAAAGGCCCCGGCATCACGGCGCCAACCCCCAATAAAGGCGCGGTAAAGCTTTGCTTTATTTCAGCAATTTCACTCGCAAATTGTTTAGAGAGTGTTTCAGGGCTGGTATCTTTCACCGGTGTGATACGGCGCAGACGCGGCTGCCCCGCCAAATCCAAAACAGTTGTCACCATGTGGTCGGATGCCATTTCAATGCCGATAGTCATTGCACCATCAGGATTAACCGCAAACTGCTTGGGCGGCTGACCACGGCCAGCGCGCAAACGCCCCGTCTGCATCAAGAGTTTTTCACTCACCAGCTCGTCAACAATATTGGCAATAGCTTGCGCAGTCAGGTGCGTGAGGCGTGCAATATGCATGCGCCCGAGCGAACCATGCTGGCGTACAACATCCAGCACTACGCGACGATTATGATCGCGAATCCTCTCCGGATTTTTCCCCAGAGTGATCTGATGGGTCGTTTGTTGATCATTATCGAGCTGGAAAACCATTTTATTTACCCTGCTATCCCCTGAAAAAGTGATAGCGCAAATACCTCAAACACAGCAATAGATTAATTCAAGTAAATTATCTTATTGACAAAACCATGTTTTATAGGGAACCGTAAGGACTAACACTTTGGTGTTTTCTGTAGCACATTAAATTCCACAAGCGAACAAATGTTCTACGGAAGAAATAAGTGGCGGAATAGTATATTGTGCAGGTTGCGACAGTTGAAGTCCGTTCATTTGCAACACTGGAATGAAGGTTCCGGGCAATTGGTTCAGCATCCTCTTCGCAATCAACAAGCGAGGCGGCGCTTAGGGAGGTTCTAATATGCGTAAACTTATGTTTGCGAGCTTGGTTGCTGGTTTCAGCACAATGGCTTTTAATGCAGCTCAGGCTGTTGAAATTGAATATTGGCAGTATATTTTCGAAACCCGCGTTAAAGCTATGGACAAGCTGATCGCCAATTTCGAAAAAGCCAACCCAGACATTAAAGTCAAACAGACCACATTCCCTTACGATGATTATCAGACCCGCGTTATTGCTGCCAAAATGGCCGGCAAAACCCCTGATGTCATGCAGCTTTTCTATGGCTGGCTCGACAAATTCGTAGCTGGCGACATTCTGCAGCCACTGTCAAAAGAAGCATTCCCGCACGATAAGATCGAAAGCGACTTCTTCTCCATCGTCAGCGCAATGAAGCGCGGCGATGAATATTACGGCTTGCCAACCGCTGTTCGCTCATTGGCTGTTTTCTACAACAAGAAATTGTTTGAAGAAGCTGGCCTTGATCCAAACAAGCCACCGCAGACACTGGAAGAATTTGTTGAAGCTGCCAAGAAAACCACCAAGCGTGATGGAGCAGGCAACCTGACCACTGTTGGTGTAACCATGGATATGGCTGGTCAGGATCACCATTGGTGGCGTGAAGTGCTCGTTCGTCAGTATGGCGGCGTACCTTACACCGACAATGACCGCAAAGTGGCTTACGACACCGAAGCCGGTGACAAAGCGTTGAAATTCTACACCGACCTTCAGCTTGAGCATAAGGTCAGTGAACAGAAGTTCATGGATGAAGGTCAGGCTGCATTCCGTGCCGGTATGGCCGCAATGACCATTGACGGTACGTTCCGTCTGGGTTCATTCCGCACCATCGAAGGCTTTGAATGGGGTGTAACCGAGCTTCCGGCCAATGCTGAAGGTCTTCGTTCCAACTATGCCAGCTATTTTGCCAATGGTATCGGTTCCACTGTAGAAGGTGAAAAACTCGTCGCGGCACAGAAGTTCCTCGACTATATTTCTTCACCTGAAGCGATGGAAATCTGGCTTGAAGATGTAGGCGAACTGCCTGCACGTCGCTCCGCTGCCCAGACCGAGAAAAATCTGGCAGACCCGATCTACGGTCCGTTCCTCAAAGGTCTGGATTATGCTCACACCACCATGTTTGTGGATGAAGCAGCCCAGCGTCAGACCGCAATCGACATGGTCAACCGCGTAGCCCTTGAAAAGCAGCCTACGAAAGATTCACTTTCTCAGGCTGCAAAAGCTGAGCAGACTGTAATCGACGACGCTCAGTAAGACTGCAAAAATAAAAAGCGTGGCCCCGAAACTCATACGAGCTTAGGGCCACGCCACATTTTATTTCATTATTTTGCGTCTGCTTTTTAAGTCAATATTACGCTTATCTCGAACCATACCAAAAGGTATTGTGAGCCATGACTGTGACAACAGCCCGATCGGATGACACTTTTTGGAACCGCTTCCCAATGCGCGTAAGACGGTTGATTTGGATTTGGAGCTTCCTTGCCCTGCCGATCCTGTTTTATTCCGTTATCCGGTTTTATCCGACAATTGAAGCATTCTGGCTTTCATTGACGGACTGGAATTTGATGAAGCCGCCAAAATTCATCGGTTTCGCCAACTACACCAAACTTTTTGCTGATCCGCAATTCTGGAAAGTGTTTAAAAACACATTCAGCTATTTGCTGATTGGTACCCCTATCAGCCTCATTCTGGCCTTTACGATTGCGTTCTATCTGGATCGCGTCCGCTTTATGCATGGCCTGATCCGCGGCCTCTATTTTCTGCCATACCTCACCACCGCTGCCGCAATGGCATGGGTCTGGCGCTGGTTCTACCAGCCTGCCCCCATCGGCGTCATTAACAATGCGCTGGCACTGGTTGGTATTCCGCAGCAAGGTTTTATCCGTTCGGTGGAGCAGGCATTGCCATCCATCATGGTGACATCCATCTGGGCAGGCTTAGGCTTCCAGATCATCATCTTCATGGCCGGTCTTCGTGCTATTCCGAACACATTCTATGAAGCAGCCCGCATTGACGGTCTGGGTGAATGGGCAATTTTGCGCAAAATCACTATTCCGCTTTTGAAGCCGACAACCGTGTTTCTGGTTGTTTTCTCTTCCATCGGTTTCTTGCGCATCTTCGATCAGGTCTACAACATGACCACCAATGATCCAGGCGGCCCGCTGGGCTCAACCAAGCCATTGGTTCTGATGATCTATCAAACCGCCTTCTCCTCTTATGCGATGGGTTATGCGGCAGCTCAGACAGTTGTCCTGTTCTCTATCCTGCTTTTCGTATCGCTCTTACAGCTCTGGATTTTGAGGGAAAAGAAATGAGTACCACTGTTCAATCCCCCTCAATCAATTACAAAAACGTCAGACCAGGCCGTGTGCTGACATGGACATTATTGTTCATCGGCGGCATCATCATGGTCATTCCGCTGGCATTCATGTTTTCAACATCACTGAAAACAGCCGGTCAGGTTTATGATCTGCGCTTGATCCCGAGTGCACCATCTTTCCAGAACTATGTCACCATTCTTGCTGACGGACGTTTCCTGCGCTGGTTCTTCAACTCCATGTTTGTGGCCGTTGTCGTCACACTCTCCAACGTGTTTTTTGACAGTCTCGTCGGCTACACATTGGCAAAGTTCAAGTTCCGCGGCCGCAATTTCATCTTTATCGCCATTCTGTCGACACTGATGATCCCGACTGAAATGCTGGTTATTCCCTGGTATGTTATGTCATCGAAGCTCGGCTGGCTCGATAGCTATTGGGGCATTATGTTCCCCGGCCTCATGACCGCCTTCGGCACCTTCCTGATGAAGCAGTTCTTTGAAGGTGTGCCGGATGATTTCCTCGAAGCTGCCCGTGTTGATGGTCTTAACGAGTTCCAGATCTGGTGGAAAGTGGCCATGCCGCTTGTGACCCCTGCGCTCTCGGCACTCGCCATCTTTACCTTCCTTGGTAACTGGACAGCCTTCTTCTGGCCGCTGATCGTCACCACCAGCAAAGAGCTTTACACCTTGCCGGTTGGTCTCTCGAGCTTTGCGGTTGAACAATCCATCCAATGGGAAATGATCATGACGGGTGCTGCCATTGCGACGCTGCCGACCCTGTTGGTCTTCCTCGTGCTGCAACGCTACATCGTGCGCGGTGTGATGCTTGCCGGACTGAAAGGATAAATCATGTCAGACCTAGATCCACGTTTAAGCGACAAAAGCGTCTTTCCTGATCCGACCTATAAAGAAACGGTTCTGAAACCTCTCTTTGATGGCGCTAAAACCCACCATGTTGACGGTTTCCGCCGTATCGACCGTGCGCATCTGGTGATGCTGGTAGAAACCGGCATTCTGGATCATGCCCAGGCATCGGCTATTGCCGGTGCATTGGAAGCGATCGACCGCGATGTTGATCCGACACAGCTTGTTTACACAGGCGAAGTGGAAGACTTCTTCTTCCTCATCGAAAAAGAGCTGAAAAGCCGCCTTGGCGCTGATATTGCCGGTCGTCTTCACACCGCTCGTTCGCGCAACGACATTGACCACACTTTGTTCAAGCTTGGCCTGAAAGAGCGCATTGATGCCCTGATCGTCAAAGCACAGAACCTGCTGGAAGCGATGATCCGTGCAGCAGAACGTGAAAAAGCCACCCTGATTGTGGCTTATACCCACGGTCAGCCGGCACAACCTTCCACCTTCGGCCATTATCTTTCTGCCGCCATTGAAGTGCTCATCCGTGATATCGAGCGCTTTGCAGAGGCACGCAAAATCGTCAATCTGTCGCCAATGGGCGCAGCGGCGATCACCACATCCGGCTTTCCGATCAACCGTGAACGTGTTGCGGAACTGCTCGGCTTTGCGGCGCCTTTGCGCAATTCTTACAGCTGTATTGCAGCTTCCGACTATATCACCTCGACCTATTCATCGATCGAGCTGATGTTCATCCATCTTGGCCGTCTTATTCAGGACTTCCAGTTTTGGACAAGTTTTGAAGTTGGCCAAATGTATGTGCCGAATGCTTTTGTGCAGATTTCTTCAATCATGCCGCAAAAACGCAATCCGGTGCCGATTGAACATATGCGCCATTTGTCCAGCCAGACAATGGGTCGTGCGCGCACGGTTCTGGATGTCATTCACAACACACCATTTACCGATATGAATGACAGTGAAGGCGAAACCCAACAAATGGGTTATGAAGCCTTTGCATCCGCCAGCCGTGTGTTGGATTTGCTTGCCGCTTTCATCGAAGCCGTGCGCATTGATCCGGCGCGCGTGCAGGACAATATCCGCCGCTCCTGCATCACAATTACAGAGCTTGCCGATTCACTGGTGCGTATCGAAGACCTCTCTTTCCGTCAGGCACACGAAATTGCTGCAACTGTTGCCAAGGCTGTTGTCGCCAAGGGCGGCGGCTTGGCCAAAGACGGTTATGAGCCGTTTCTGGAAGCCTTCAAACATGCAACCGGTAAAGAGCCATCTTTTGACCGCGCCAAGTTTGAAGAACTGGTGTCGCCGGAATATTTCGTGCGCATCCGCGACCGTACCGGTGGCCCGGCTGAAAAACCAATGGCAGATGCTCTTGCCCATTATAAAGCAACAGCTCAGGCCTTTGCGGCTCAAACTGCCAAACAATCTGCCGACGAGGCCAATGCCGCGCGCGCGCTCAATGAAAAATTCCAAACATTGGTGGAGACACGCTGATGGCCACAATCGAACTTGAAAAACTGGTAAAGCGCTACGGCAATGTGGAAGCTGTTCGCGGCATTGATCTGAAAATTGCTGATGGTGAATTTGTGGTTTTTGTCGGCCCTTCGGGTTGCGGTAAATCCACCACCTTGCGCATGATTGCCGGTCTGGAAGACATCTCCGGCGGCACGCTGAAAATCGGTGACGAAGTTGTTAACGAACGTGACCCGAAACAGCGCAATATTGCAATGGTTTTCCAAAACTATGCGATCTACCCGCATATGACTGTGCGCCAGAATATCGGTTTTGGTCTTTATACTTCCAAACTCTCGAAGGAAGAAAAGAACAAGCGCATTGAAGAAGCCGGCAAGATTTTGGGTCTGGAACCTTATCTCGACCGTCGTCCGGCTGCCCTTTCCGGTGGCCAGCGTCAGCGCGTTGCTATCGGCCGTGCGATGGTGCGTAATCCGTCGGCTTTCTTGTTTGACGAACCATTGTCCAATCTGGATGCGCAATTGCGCTCGCAGATGCGCATTGAAATCAAACGCCTGCATCAGCGCCTGAAAACCACCACTGTTTACGTCACCCACGATCAGGTCGAAGCCATGACCATGGCTGACCGTATTGTGGTGATGAAAGACGGCCACATCTTGCAAACGGGCACCCCGACCGAGCTTTATGAAAATCCGGTTGATGTGTTTACCGCCCGCTTTATCGGCAGCCCTTCGATGAACCTCATCAAAGGTCGTCGCACCAATGATGGTGTGGAGTTCACTGAAAACGGTGATACGCTCATCGGTGTGCGTCCGCATGATCTGATTGCGCTGGCTGACAATGAAAAAGCACCAGCAGACGGCATCAGCCTGAGCGGTACCGTGCTGGCCGTTGAACCTTTGGGTCCTGAAACACTCATTCATTTGAGCGTTCATGGCGCAGAAGTGATTGCCACCGCACCGGCGAAATTCATTCCGGCAGCAGACAGCACTGTAACAGTGCATGCAGCAAGCGGCAGCCTCTATCTGTTTGATGCAAAAACCGAGAAAAGCTTAGGCCGACTATGAGTTCTGCATCATCACCACGTCCGGCTGTCTTAAGCATCGGGCGCATATATTGTGATTTGATTTTCACCGGTCTGGAAGCTCTTCCGGAACTCGGCAAGGAAACATTTGCACAAGATATGAATATTGCAGCAGGGGGCGGCGCTTTTATCACCGCCGCTCACCTTGCCCACAAAGGACGTGCCTGCGCTTTGCTTGCACGCCTCGGGCTTGATCCGCTATCCGTTGGCATTCTGCCTGAACTGATGGCCACTGGTGCAGATCTGCGTTTTCTGGAACGCTGCGAAACAGCAGGGCCGCAAGTAACCGTCGCCAGCGTTGTTGATAATGACCGTGCTTTTCTTTCGCGCCGTGCAGGCACAGCCCTTCCGGCAACATTGGAAGAAGCATTAAACTGGAGCGAAGCTGGCCATCTGCATATTGCAGAATATGCCACTTTGCATGAAATTCCTGATCTGATTACGCGCGCCAAGGCCAAAGGCCTGACCGTATCGCTTGATCCGAGCTGGGATGAAACGCTGATCTATGATCCGGCATTGCTAGAGGCTTGTAAGGGCGCAGATATTTTCTTGCCTAACCAAGAAGAAGCATTGGCGATCACCGGCCAT
>JAEWHQ010000338.1 GCA_023387715.1 Pseudomonadota bacterium
ATATTCTCCTGAAAACGATCAGCATTCTGATCGCCCGCACCTTCATCGAAAAGGCCGGTCATAAAATTGGCAAGACCTTCCTTGCCATCAGGATCTTGTGCCGAACCGCTCTTAAAGGAAAACCTGATGGAAATCAGCGGTACGGAGGCATCAGAAACAAGCCATGCTTTGACGCCTTTTTCTGATGTAACCGTTTGAATTTCAATCGCATGAGCAGGCAAGCCCAGCAATAAAACACCGGTTGCAGCCAATGCCAAAGTTTTAAGCGAGGAAAGACGTTTTTGAAGGTTTTTCAACATTATTGTACGCCTCCTGATGCGTTTTCACCCTTTTCCGGTGCTGCATTTTCCGCTCCCGCCTGCGACACAGCCACAGCAGATTTCGGCTCCATATCAGGAGGTAATAAATAGCTGGTCACCGTTTTCTGCGATGACAAATAACGGTTTGCCACGTCTTTGACCTGCTCAGCCGTTACTTTTTTAATCTTGTCCGGCCAGCCCTGAATATCTTCAATGCTTTGACCAACCGATAAGCTTGCACCATAAATGCGTGCCATTCCGGCCTGACTGTCACGGGCAAAAATCACCGATTTAAGAAAACGGTTGCGCGCCTGATCCAGCTCCGTTTCGGTCACACCATCTTTGATAATAGCGGCCAGCTGCTCTTTAACCTGAAGCTCCAATGCGCCTAATGTCGTGTCACCGCGCGGCGCACCAAACAGCGAGAATGTGCCATCATCCAGCGCATCGCCGCGATAGCTTGCATCCGCACCGCTGGCAATCGACTGCTTAACCATGAAATGCTGATAGAATCTTGAGCGCGTTGAGCCACTCAAAATTTCGCTAAGCAAACTAAGTGCTGCAGCGTCGCCTTCTTTAGCCCCTTCAAACCGTGCCTCATTGGCATAAGACGGCACCAGCCATGTGGTGGTGAAAGACGGAATAGTGACGCGCTCATCATGCAGCGTCACGATGCGATCTGCCTGTTTGGCTGGCTCCTGCACGCGTTCACGCTTGCCAGGTTCGGCACTGCGCTGCACTTTCGCCCAGCTGTTTTCCGACAGTTCCAGTACTTTTTCCGGTGTCACATCACCGGTAATGATCAGCGTGGCATTGTTGGGTGTGTAATATTTCTTATAGAAATCAATCGCATCACCAAGACTCAGTTTTTCCATTTCCTGACGCCAGCCAATGATCGGGCGGCGATATGGATGATTATAGAAAATCGTTGCATTGGTGTTTTCAGAAAGCATCGCCGCCGGATTGGAATCAACCCGCATACGGCGTTCTTCGATAATCACCTCACGTTCGGTGGTAACTGCCTCTTCATTCAAGATCAGATTTTGCATCCGGTCGGCTTCAAATTCCATGATTTTTGGAAGAGCCTGCGGCGAAACCTGCTGATAATAAGCGGTATAATCATAAGAGGTGAAAGCATTTTCCTGACCGCCATTTTCGGTCACATAATTAGAAAACTCACCGGCCTGAAATGTTTTGGTGCCCTTAAACATCAAATGTTCAAGAAAATGCGCAATGCCGGATGTGCCTTCCTGCTCATCGGCAGAACCAACATGATACCAGATCATTTGCGTTACCACCGGCGCACGGTGATCGGGAATGACCACCACTTTCAAACCATTTTGTAAGGTAAAACTGGCAACGCCGTCGGATGTTTTAATCTCGGGCTTGTCCTGAGTGGCAGTTGCTTGCGTTTGTGCAGGTGCCACCGGTGCTTCTGCCAATGAAGCAGATGTAAAAACAGGAACAATTAAAAATGTAGAAACTGTAGTGGATATGAGTAAGCGACTAAGTGATCGAAGTAACACTGAGCGTCATCTCCTGATTAATACAAGCCTTCAAGCCGGACAGAAGATATTGAATAAATGACACAATTCTTCTGCCCATGCTTTATCATCAGGACATTTTTCTGCTGTCCGGATCAGCTTTCAAATTCATTCATTGTGTTTGCCAGCTTAAACACAATCATGCACTGTGCAAGATGCTTTCACACTTGAGCAAGCCGGATCAGGCGAATAGTGGTTAAACCATAATCGCGCTCATCTTCGATGACAAAGCGCTCATCAAGATCAAGCAAAGCATCTGCTTCTTCTTCAAGAATGATAATTGCGTCAGAATTAAGCCAGTTGCCTTCCAATGCCGAAAGCAAAGCCTTTTCGCCAAGCCCCTGCCCGTAAGGCGGATCAGCAAAAATCACATCAAAGGCTTCAAGCGTACCCGCTGGCCCCAACTGACATGCATTACGGCGGAAAACCTTGGTTTGTCCCTGAAGGCCGAAATTTTCAATATTCTGGCGCAGCAAACCACGGCCTTCGGCAGATTCCTCAATGAAAACGCCATAACGGCCACCGCGTGACAAGGCCTCAATACCCAATGCTCCGGTTCCGGCAAAAAGATCAAGGATACGACCATCCTCGATCTTGTCGGAATATTTGTGCATCAGAATATTAAACAGGCTTTCACGGGTGCGATCCGTCGTCGGACGGATCGCATTTGTTTGTGGCGTGGCTAATGGC
>JAEWHQ010000298.1 GCA_023387715.1 Pseudomonadota bacterium
GCATCACGGCGCAGTTTCATCTGACCGGCAAATTCCTGACTGACAGCCTTGGCATCGGCCGGGAGTTGTTCCCATTCATTAATGGCGCGTTCGAGATCTGCCGAATGCAGTGCCGATTCCATGCGGGCGGTGGTCGGGCCAACACCTGTGCCGCTGACATCACCGACAGGGCGCACGCTGATAAGTCCTTTGGCGCTTGCCATCAGCTGCTCCCACAGGCCGGCATCAGGGGCAGGCTTATTGGCTGTTGCAACGATTTTATCGGCCACAGGGTTAAACCATGCGTTTAAATCCGCAACGGTCGGAATGCCGGTGCCTGCATGTTGAGTAAGCATTTCAATTGCTGGATCAGCAGGGCGCAGTGAGGTGAATGTTTCCAGCTCGCCCACATAAGAGCCGCCGCGATCAATGGCATTTTTAAGCGCATTGGCGGCAATCAAAGCTGCTATGTCAGGCTGGTGCGCTGTCTCGGAGATTTTCTCCTGCAAAGCCGAAAACTGATCCTGCAATGCGGTGATTGAGCTTTGATCGGTAGAAACATTAGCAGCGGCTTCATTGGCTTTTGATGCCGCTGTTGTAAGCTGTGTTTCAAGCGCTGCAATTTTGGCGGTCAATCCGTCAATATCGGCATCGACATTGGCGCTGCTTGCAGCCGGCAGATTGTCGATCTGTTTTTGCAGTGCGTTCAGTTTTGCCGTTGTGGCATTGCCCAGCTCATCCAGTTTGGTGGCGGTTGTCTGTGCAAGGCCTGCCGCCTGATCAAGCTTTTGCTGACCTGCCTGATCCAGTCTGGCCGAAACAGGGGCAATTTTAAGCGCGGAAACTTCCTGTTCCAGATGGGCTAATTGCTCGGCGGTAACGCGTGCACCAGGCGAAGGAATAACATTGCCCCATTGCAAAGCCGCAGCCCCTGCCAGAGCAATGACGCCGCCTGCTATGCCCGCCATCAGATTGGAGCCGGTATTGCGGGTGTTTTTCACTGCGGCCGGTTTTGCAGCCGGTTCATTGGTTTTTGCCGATGCACTGGCTGATGCGCTGGAAGCCGTGCTTGATTGCGGTTTTGGTTCGGCCTGCATAGGGGATTGTGACACGGAACCTGTTTCCTTTAATCTATCGGGCTTTGCTGTGTTTTGTTGTGCTGGGGCGGCGGTTGGTTTGGCAGCCGGTGATTTCGGCGCTTCCGTTTTAACCGTGCCTGGGCGGGCGGTTTTCGCTTTGGTAAAATCGCCGACCGGTTCCGCTTCATGCGTGTGCGGCTTCGGGTTCACAGCGTCACCTGTTCCTTGGCGCGGCGCGGGATCATGTTCGATCGTCACGGGTTTGCGTATTGGCTTTGAGTGTCGCGGTGTTCCGGATTTTGCCATTGGTCCTCTCGTCATGATTAACGCAGCAATTAGCAATCTATATGGTCAGCAACTTAGCAGATATAACCTTGATATGAAGGAATCGTTGCCTCATTTTTGGTTAAATATGCTGAAATAGCCTAAAAATTCCGTTTTCATCGGGATGATCAGCAGAAAAACTGTTATTTTTCCAGTGTTCAGGCAGCAGTTCAGCGACACGCGGCGCGATACAGAAAAACTTCAGCTTGGCCTGAAAAAGTGGTGCGGGTGTCTTTTCCTGCACGCGGATAAGGCTGCTGGCGGCAACACCGGAATATAATAACACCGCCGCATATGGCTGATTGATGATCGAATCCGGTTGGACATTTGTCGCAACCGTATCGTAAATATCATAGACCTGCATGATGATGCCGGTCGCGTGAACGCGCTCTTCAAAAACAGGCTGGCGCACGCGTCCGGCCAGATAGATGATATGTGCCTGAGGCGGCAAATGCGCGGCGATTGTTTGAGCAAGCCTTACGGCATCCCCGCCGCCTTCAATGACCGTTTGAAAGCCGTATTCACGCGCCACTTCTGCGGTGCGTACACCAACGGCAAAAAGCGGCAGCTGTTTTAAGCTTTCAAGGAGTGCGGGATCAGCATGGCGAAAAGCATTGATGCTGGTGGCCGTGACCGCCGCATAATCCAGCATCTCGACTTTGGGGGATAGCGCTTGTGTTTGTGTGAGTGGAAAAACATCCGCGATAAATCCGGCCTCTTGCAAAAGACGAGCAGTGCGCGCTGCCGCTGGTTGCGGCCGCGTCACTAAAATGCGTCTTCCTTTGCCTTCCGGCAGTTTTACCGAGGATGCAATTTCCAAATCAGCCAACCCCGATCTTACCAGTCTTTGAAAAAGTCCGGGCCTGCCATGGCACGTACGCGCTTGGCGGCATCTTCACCAATTGCAGCAGCATCCGCGATGGAGCCTTCGCCGCTGACATGATGTGCCTGTGTGCCATCAGGTGTGAGAATCATACCGTTAAAGCGTAATTGTCCCTGATCGATGATCGCAAGACCGGCAATCGGTGTGCGGCATGAGCCATCAAGATGGCCTAAGAATGCACGTTCACATGCAAGGGCAATTTGCGTTTCGCGGTGGGCAAGGGGTGCCAGCAGCGCATCAATGCGTGCGTCACCAATGCGGCTTTCAATCGCGATTGCACCTTGGCCGGGAGCTGGCAGAAAATGTTCCGGCTCCATCAGATCTGTGATGACATCCTGTAGCCCGAGGCGGCGCAAGCCGGCAGCGGCCAAAAATGTACCGTCCACTTCGCCTTCTTCCAGTTTACGCAAACGGGTTTGCACATTGCCGCGATACATGACGATTTTCAGATCAGGGCGCAAACGGCGAATGAGCGCCTGACGGCGCAACGAAGATGAACCAACCACAGCCCCTTGCGGCAAATCAGTGAATTTTTTGACATTGCGGCCGATGAAAGCATCGCGCGGGTCTTCACGTTCCAGATAGACCGACAGATGCAAACCATCCGGCAGCACAGTTGGAATATCTTTGGTGGAATGGACAGCTATATCAATTTCGCCAGCATGGAGTGCTTGCTCAATTTCTTCGGTGAACAAACCTTTGCCACCAATTTCTGCTAGAGGGCGATCCTGAATGCGGTCACCGGCGGTGGACATAGGAACGATTTCAATGGCCTCTTCAGGCAGGCCGTGGGCTTCCTGTAAGCGGCGGCGCGTTTCATAGGCTTGAGCAAGCGCGAGCTTGCTGCCGCGCGTGCCGATCTTCAAGGATGCTGTTTGCATATTCATTCGTCCATGATACCGGGTTGCATAAACTTGTCATAATGTGGTTTAGCCTATGGCCTAACCAAAAATCCCCTCGGGGGCAACAAATTCAGGGTCTAATCGCAAATGCGCGTGCTTGGAATAGAGACGAGTTGCGACGAAACAGCCGCAGCTATAGTCGAACGGGATGAAAATGGACATGGGACAATTCTGTCCAATGTCGTGTTGAGCCAGATTGCCGAGCATGAACCCTATGGTGGTGTTGTGCCGGAAATCGCTGCCCGTGCGCATGTGGAGGCTCTGGACAGGCTTGTGAAACAGGCTCTTGCCGAAGCAAATTGTGAGCTTGGCGATGTGGATGCCATTGCTGCAACCGCAGGCCCCGGCCTCATTGGCGGGCTGATTGTTGGCCTGATGACCGGCAAAGCACTGGCCTTGGCCGAGAAGAAACCTTTTTTTGCGATCAACCATCTGGAAGGCCATGCGCTGACAGCGCGCCTCACCGATGGATTAAGCTATCCTTATTTATTGTTGCTGGTTTCCGGTGGTCATACCCAGATGGTGCTGGTGCGTGGTCTTGGCGATTATACCCGCCTTGGCACTACGATTGATGATGCTTTGGGCGAAGCTTTTGACAAAACTGCCAAGCTTTTGGGGCTGCCATATCCGGGCGGACCAGCCGTTGAACAAGCAGCCTTAAAAGGCGATCCGAAGCGTTTTTCACTGCCGCGTCCGTTAAAAGGCGAGGCACGGCTTGATTTTTCCTTCTCCGGTTTGAAAACCGCAGTGCGCCAGACAGCAACAGAAATCGCGCCTTTAAGCGAGCAGGATGTTGCCGATATTTGTGCAGGCTTTCAATTGGCTGTTGCCGACACATTGAGTGACCGCGTCAGCCGCTCATTGAAACGCTTTAAGGAAGAATATCCCGACAAGCCAATGCCGGAACTGGTGGTGGCAGGTGGGGTTGCTGCCAACAAAGCTTTGCGTGCTGCTTTGCAGGGGCTTTGTGATCGCTATGGTTTTCGCTTTGTGGCGCCGCCGCATAATTTATGTACCGATAATGCAGCCATGATTGCATGGGCAGGCGTGGAACGCGCTTGCCAAGACGAATCATTTGGCAAAAATGGTGATCAGCTTGATATTGCGCCACGTTCACGCTGGCCGCTGGATCAGAAATCCGCGCCATTAATCGGAACGGGACGCAGAGGAGCCAAGGCATGACGAAAAATTTAAAAGTTGCTGTCCTTGGTGGCGGGGCGTGGGGAACGGCGCTTGCGGTGATGGCTGCTAATAATGGCCATCAAACGATGCTTTATGCCCGCGATGCAGCAACGGTTGAGGACATTAATCTCAACCATCAAAATCAGCGTTACTTAGGCGATATTGTGCTGCCTGCAAGCGTGCTGGCGAGCAGCGATGTGGCAGAAGTTTTGAGCGGTGCTGATATTGTTTTGTCGGTTATTCCGGCGCAGGCAATGGGTGCAGCTTTAGCTGAAATGGCTGATCTTATTCCGCAATCGGCACCGCTGGTTTTATGCGCTAAAGGCATTGAGCGCAGCACTGGACGATTGATGTCGGAAGTGGTGAGCGAAGTTTTACCCGAACATCAGCTTGCCTCGCTTTCGGGCCCAAGCTTTGCCACGGATGTGGCGCGCGGACTGCCAACGGCTGTGACCATCGCCAGTAAAAATATTGCCATTGCCGATCAGGTTTCTGTTGCTTTATCTGGGGCTGCATTCCGCTGCTATTCAACGGATGATCTGACCGGTGTGGAAATCGGCGGCTCATTGAAAAATGTACTGGCTTTGGCAGCCGGTGCTGCAATCGGGCGCGGTCTTGGTGCAAGTGCACAGGCCGCACTGGTGACCCGCGGTTTTGTTGAATTGCGCCGTATCGGCCATAAAATGGGCGCTCGCCCTGAAACAATTATGGGTTTGTCGGGCTTGGGTGATTTGATGCTGACCTGCTCATCACCGCAATCGCGCAATTATTCTTACGGTATGGCTTTGGGCGCTGGTGAAGATCTGTCGCGCCGTCCATTGGCAGAAGGTGTGGCCACAGCCCCTATTGCAGCGGAGCTTTGTCTCAAATATCAGATAGCCGCACCTATCATTGATGCAACGGCTGCGCTTTTAGCCGGCGAGATCACTATTGATGATGCAGTGACCGCTTTGATCAACCGGCCGCTTAAAATAGAAGATTAAAAACGGGAGTGAACAATGCTTTTTGCAATTCTTTGCAACGATAAAGCCGATCATCTGCAATTGCGTATGGACACACGTCCGACCCATGTGGAATTTTTGAATGGTCTGGGCGACAAGTTGAAATTTGCCGGTCCTTTCTTGGATGGCAATAACAAGCCGAATGGCAGCCTTGTTGTGATTGAAGCTGCAAGTCAGGCAGAGGCCGAAAAAATTGCAGCCAGTGATCCTTATGCGGTTGCAGGATTGTTTGAATCGGTCACAATCCGCCCGTGGAACTGGGTTTTCAATAATCCATCTGCCGCTTAAAAAGAGTTTGGCTCTTATCAGAGCTTATTAATCGAAATTGAAACCGGAGTATAGGCTTCGGTTTTTCACGCGTTTGACGTCTGTTTTTTCCGGAAAGGATGCGGCCAATGGCTAATTACTGGCTTTTTAAATCGGAACCATTCAAATGGTCTTGGGAAATGCAAAAAGCCAAAGGTGCGGCCGGTGAAGAATGGGACGGCGTACGCAATTATCAGGCGCGCAATAATATGCGTGCGATGAAAATTGGGGATAAAGCTTTTTTCTATCATTCCAACGAAGGTTTGGAAGTCGTCGGCATTGTTGAAGTCAATAAGCTATCGGCACCTGACAGCACCACTGACGATCCGCGCTGGGATTGCGTCCATATTCGCGCTGTGTGCGATATGCCAAAGCCGGTGACCTTGAAAGACGTGAAAGCCAATCCGGCTTTGGAAAAAATGGCACTTGTGACCTCTATGCGTTTGTCCGTTCAGCCTGTTTTGCAAGATGAATGGGATGAAGTTTGCCGCATGGGTGGCCTTGATCCGAAAAACATTTAAACGATGAAAAGTGATGCGCAAGATACCGCTTTGCAGCCAGAGGGCGCGCGCATCACATCGTTTATTTTAGAAAATACCAGCCTGCAATATTTAGATTTTGTACCGGAATTGCAGCTTTATCTGGCCGATGAAGCGCATGACCTTTGGCATAAAACCGAAGAAGAACTGGCAACTATTGGTTTGCCACCGCCGTTTTGGGCTTTTGCCTGGGCTGGCGGGCAGGGCGTTGCCCGTTATATTCTTGATCACCCTGAATTGATGCGTGGTAAAACTGTTTTGGATTTTGCATCCGGTTCGGGGTTGGTTGGTCTGGCTGCGATGAAAGCAGGCGCGCAATCGGTTCAGGCAACTGATATTGATGTGTTTGCCATGCCGGCAATGGCGCTTAATGCGGCAGTCAATGGTGTAGAACTATCGGGCACATCCGACAATCTGATCGGGCAGGATCACGGCTGGGATGTTGTGCTGGCAGGGGATGTTTTTTATGACAAGCCATTTGCCGATGTGCTGATGCCTTGGTTTCGTCAATTGGCAAATCGGGGTGCATTGGTGCTGATGGGCGATCCGGGGCGTGCTTATCTGCCAAAAGATGATCTGGCTGAACAGGCATTATATCAGGTGCCTGTCACCCGCGCTTTGGAAGATGCAGATGTGAAAGACACGCGTGTCTGGTGTTTCTCGGATGCGGCACCTAAATAAAATCCGGTTTGAAATACATTGGTTCAGCTGGTGATGTGCTGATTGTGAGCGCTCCGGAAATTTGTAACTGGCTTATGATCTTCCGTGCTTCAGCAGTATCTCCGCTCATTTTTGCATAGCCGGCACGCTTGATAAAAAGTGCCACTGAAAACAGATTTTTAACCACACTTAAATTCGGCGTACCGGTGGTGCAGTTAAAATCAGTAACCGGTACGCGCCAATTGCCGTAATTCTCGGTCAAATAGAGATCTGCCTCGACTGCACCTAAAACGGATACCCCATCAAGTTGATAAGTTGTAAGGGCAAAATCGTGGTTATCCCATCGGTGGATGACCGAACCGTGCCAGCGGATGCCATCCTCAAGATAATGGATGAATACATCAATATTGATGCCGTTTTTATGTACAAGCTTCACCAGAGTTGGCAGTCTTTCGAGATAAAACTGATTAGCTTGATCCCGTTTGATCCGAATTTGATGATCGGTTTTGCGAATGACGAAATGGTCGCTTTGTGCCAGCAATGATTGTAAGCGGCCCGGATTATAATTCTCGTTATGGATGCCCAGATCAATATCATAATCATGTGCAAGCCAGCCACCTTCACGGATCAGCCCTAAAAATGTGCCGGAGATAATATAAGACGGCATATCATCATGAGAAATCAGTTTGTAGAAGTCGGATAGTGCTTCGCGTGCATCATCTTGTGAAAACTCATTAGTTTGGGATTTCAGTTTTTTAATATTATTTTTTTGAGTGAGGCTAATATAAGCTAATAGGGCTTCATTGGCTGTCTTTTGATAAGCGGTATAAAGCGTTTTGAAGCCGTCTTGATCCTTGGCTTCAAGCTTTTTGTGCGCCATACGCGCAAGAATATAGAGCCGGTCGGTCGCATAGATGAAGCTGCTGTTGCGCTTCTTATTTCGATCCAAAAAGCCGAGCAAACTTTCAAGCTCAGTAAAGCGCATGCCTTCGGTAAAGTCGAAAAAGTGATCTGCAATGACATTGAGTTGCAAATAGCTACGGCTGGCAAACCAATGCAGCTGCCTGAGCGCCAGCTTGAAGTCATTGTCCATTGTTTTGCGACGAACGTAATTGGCAAGAGGCACAGAAAAACTGGTGAGAAAAACAAAAACAAAGGCGGCAATACTGATGACGAAACGCACCGGCCATGAATGATTTTTATTGAGAAAGACGAGCAGACGGTAGTTTTTAGAAAGCATGCGTATAAGGCACAATGTTCGTTATGGTGATTTGCATGAGTTTTATGTCCCCTGTCTGCAATGCGCGTGTTCTATAAAAGAACCTATCTGGTCACGGCTGTGTCAGTAGTTTTATGCACAGGAAGTGCTGCTTATTTCATTAAATAGACACTATCGTAATGGAATCATAACAAAAATTCTAATAGATTGTAACTTAATGTAATACTCCTGCAACAATAGCATGATCGGGTTGAATGTTTTTCAATTTGCGCGCCGTTAGATTTAGCTTGTGGAATTTGAAGGTAACATTGTTTTTTATTTTCACGGCTTCAACTCGTTGATAATCAGTGTCATAAATAGACAAACGCTAGCTGAAGCATATTCAGGCTGATCGCTATCCGGCTGAAGAAAGAGGACAGGTATGACGAACCGCACTATTCTCATTGTTGATGATGATGAAGATTTGCGCGCCATTCTGGTTGAGCAGTTAGAGCTCGCCAAAGAATTTCAAATCCGGCAGGAAGCAACCGCAGCCAAAGCCATGGAAGCGATCAAGGGCAATATCATTGATCTGCTGATTATGGATGTCGGCTTGCCGGATATGGATGGTCGTGAAGCGGTGAAGCAATTGCGTCTCAGTGGCTTCAAAGCACCTGTTATCATGCTGACCGGTCATGACACCGAAGCTGACACAATCTTGGGGCTGGAATCAGGCGCTAATGATTATGTCACCAAGCCTTTCCGCTTTGCTGTCCTTCTGGCACGTATTCGTGCTCAGTTGCGCCAATATGAGCAGAGCGAAGATGCGACCTTTGTGGTTGGGCCTTACACCTTCAAGCCAGGGCAAAAATTATTGCTCGACGAGAAGGGGACAAAAATCCGCCTCACCGAAAAAGAAGCGGCGATTATCAAATATCTATACCGTTCGGGCACGCAGGTTGTCGGGCGCGACGAGCTTCTGGAAGAGGTTTGGGGTTATAATTCCGGTGTGACAACGCACACGCTGGAAACCCATGTTTATCGTCTTCGCCAGAAAATCGAGAAAGATCCGTCAAATGTTTCGCTTCTGGTGACAGAAAGCGGGGGATACAAACTTGTGCCATGATGGAATAAGTCTGTCGAAAGTGTAAAAGAACTATATGGCACTTGATGATGATATTCGCATCTTAGGCAAAGTTGGGCTGTTCGAAACCTTTAATGGCGAGCAGTTGCGTCTGCTTGCCTTTGGTGCAGAGCGCTTGGTTCTGCGTCCCGGACGTGAATTGTTTCATGAAGGGCAAAGTGCGGATTGCGCTTATATTATTGTCTCCGGCCATATAGTTTTGTTTCACCGCTTGAAACATGAGCGCATTCCGGTGCGCTCTGTGCATGTCGGCTCTATCATTGGTGAAATGGCTTTGATTGCCCAGACCGATCGTTTAACCGGCGCTTTGGCAGAAGAAGAAACGGAAGTTATTCGTCTCAGCCGCACGGTTTTCCGTCGTATATTGGAAGAATATCCGGAGCTTGCCGCCAATCTTCATCAGCGCATCAGTGAAGATTTGAACAAGATGGTGGCGGATATTGAACAGATCGCCCATCACTTTAACGCGCAAGACTGAATTTTTTCAGTTCATGCAGCCGGTAAAAACGTGCCGGATGCGGTAAAAATACCATTTCCGGCGCTGTTCTCTCGTTTGGTTTAAGGTTTTGCTCGACTTGTCTGTAGTGGCAGTTTATGCCGCTATGATGCATTTGCTATGCATGCAGACTGAGAATGAAGATTTTTCCTTAATCACTGTAGTTTCATTTGACGGAACAGAATGATGACCAACGATCAAAACCTCAATCGCCCTACTCCTAAAGCCGGTGTCATGGATATCGCTGCCTATGTGCCAGGTAAGGAAACTGTTGAAGGTGTTGCTAAGGTCTATAAGCTCTCTGCCAATGAAACCCCGTTAGGGCCGAGCCCACATGCGCTGGAGGCCTATCGACACGCCGCCGAACGGCTCGCTATTTATCCGGACGGTCAGGCGACTGTGTTGCGTCAGGCAATTGCCCAGACCCACGGCCTGAACATGGATAATATTATTTGCGGCAATGGTTCGGATGAATTGCTGGGGCTGATCTGCCATGCCTATTTGTCTGAAGGTGATGAAACCATCATCACGCAGCATGGTTTTGCGATTTATGAAATCCAGACCAGAGCATCAGGCGCCAAACCAATCACCGTGCAGGAAAAAGATTTGCGTGTTGATGTCGATGCCATTCTGGCAGCGGTGACACCACGGACCAAAATTGTTTTCATTGCGAACCCTGCCAACCCGACCGGCACTTATCTGCCGTTTGAAGAGGTTAAGCGTCTGCATGCCGGTTTGCCAAAAAACGTCATTCTGGTGCTGGATGCCGCTTATTCGGAATATGTACGCCGCAATGATTATGAGGCTGGTGTCGAACTGGTTTCTGCCAATGAAAATGTGGTGATGACCCGCACTTTCTCTAAAATCCATGGTCTTTCAGCGCTACGAGTGGGCTGGGCTTATGCGCCTGTTCATATGATTGATGCGATGAACCGTATTCGCGGGCCATTCAACATGAATTCGGCAGCATTGGCTGCCGGTGCCGCTGCAATCCGCGACCGCGATCATGTTGAAACTTCCATTGCTTATAACAGTAAATGGGCTGAATGGCTGACCGAAGAACTGACCAAAATGGGTTTGCAGGTCACACCATCGGTTACGAATTTTCTGCTGATCCACTTCCCTGACGATGCAGCCAAATCAGCTGTAAAGGCAGATGAGTGGCTCTCTTCCTATGGCTATATTTTGCGCCGTGTTGGGGGATACGGGTTCCCTAATGCGTTGCGCCTGACTATCGGCCCGGAAGAAGCCAATCGTGGCGTCATCGCCGCACTCAACGACTTTATGAAGCAGTAAAATGTCTGAACCACAATTTAACAAAATTACACTTATCGGCATCGGCCTGATCGGGTCTTCCTTGGCGCGCGTTATTCAGCGTGAGGGCTTGGCCAAACATGTAACCATTGCCACCCGCAGTGCGGAAACGCTTAAACGTGCAGAAGAACTGCAATTGGGGCATGCTTACACGACAGATAGCGCCGAAGCGGTACGTGATGCTGATCTGGTGATCATCTCTGTGCCGGTCGGCTCTTCCGGTGCGGTTGCGCGCCAGATTGCCGGATCGCTTAAAGCGGGTGCCATTGTCACCGATGTTGGCTCCACCAAGGCTTCGGTGATTGAGCAGATGCAGCCGGAATTACCGGACACTGTGCATTTCATTCCCGGCCATCCGATTGCCGGAACTGAATATTCAGGCCCCGATGCCGGTTTTGCCGATCTCTTTATCAATCGCTGGTGCATTCTGACGCCGCTGCCGGATACGGATAAAGCCGCACTCGACAAATTGTCAGCTTTCTGGGAAGCCTGCGGTTCGCGTCTTGATCATATGGAGCCGCAGCATCACGATCTGGTGCTGGCGATTGTTTCGCATCTGCCACATTTGATTGCTTACAATATTGTTGGCACAGCCAGCGATCTGGAACGTGTGACCAAATCGGAAGTGATTAAATATTCCGCTTCCGGTTTCCGTGATTTCACCCGTCTTGCCGCCTCTGACCCGACCATGTGGCGCGATGTGTGCCTGCATAATAAAGAGGCCATTCTGGAAATGCTGGGTCGTTTCTCGGAAGATCTGGCATCGCTGCAACGCTCCATTCGCTGGGGTGATGGCGATGCGCTTTATGATCTCTTCAGCCGTACGCGTGATGTGCGTCGCGGTATTATTGATGCAGGTCAGGAAGTCGATGCACCGGACTTTGGCCGACAGGCCGCTGTAAAAGAACCGGCCAAAAGCTGATCGCTGCCGTTTCATTTAAAAAAAGCCGCCTCTTTGCATATCAGAGAGGCGGCTTTTTTAATTGTAGTTAATTTTTCAAAGGGTTGGCAAACGACCAAGCGGGATAAAGCCGGCATTGGCTTTGCCGTCTTTGATGGTGACATCCAGTGTCGGATTGCCGTTTTCATCCTTAGGCATGGCAGCAATTGCAAAAAGCAATGTTGCGATATTGTTGCTTTCCTGCGGGAACAGCGCCTGAGCAGCCTGTGCCAGTGCTGGCGGGTTGGTCAGCGCGATTTTGATCTGGCCGTTGATCTCGCCATCATAATTGACGGAAAACGGCCCGCGGAAGGAAATAACCGCGCCATTGGACAAGGAAACCATCACTTGTTTGATTTCACCGGACTGGCCGCGCAAATTTTCCGGAAATGGCAGATCGCGATGGGCGAGCAGGTTTTCTGAATCGAATAAAGTAATATCCACCAGCCCGTCGATTTCCGGCATTTTATTGCGGCTGATGAGTTGTGGTGCAAATTCCAGACCTGCAAAGCGGCCATCCAGATTGAAATTATTATCTTTATTGGAGAGCTTGATTTCCAGCTCTTCCAATTTGGATAAAAGTTCGCTGGCAGTTGGTTCACTCCGCAGCGATATATTCAGATCAAAGCTTTTAAGCGAAATTTCG
>JAEWHQ010000351.1 GCA_023387715.1 Pseudomonadota bacterium
CTATTACAGATAGGTATAAGCTATCCGTATTTGAATGTTTGATCAGCGCACTCTATATGTTTTTTGAATACAAGCGCATCCCAAAAAGTGTTTAACGGTTTTTGGATTAAGATGCGCGTTGAGAATAAAACAGCATCCTAAAAACTATGTAATGGTTTTTGGAACAAGGTACATCAATGAGCGGATTGAGCATTTTTATAAATTAAGAATGCTTCAGGTGAAATTCAGATCCGGTTATGCTAGAGTGAAGCACGGGTCCTAAAATGGCGCAGGGTATGGAATTTTTTGATTTTGGCACAATTTTCTTCTTCATCGCAGCGGTTGTGATTTTCTTCCAGCTGAGGAATGTTCTTGGCACCCGCACAGGCAATGAGAAACCGCCTTTTGATCCTTATACATCGCAAAAGCCAGCGGATGCAGCACAGCCGCAAAATGGTGATGATGCGGATAATGTGATTTCGCTGCCGCGCAAAGCTGGTGCAGAACAGCCGGTCAAAGATTTCCGCTCCATTGATGCCGTGGCACCTGTCGGTTCGCTCATCAATGATAAATTGCGTGCCATCCGTGCAATGGATGCTTCATTCGATCCGAAAACTTTCGTTAAAGGCGTTAAGCTTGCGCATGAAATGATCGTGATGGGTTTTGCCGACGGTGATCGTAAATTGCTGAAAAACCTTCTGTCCAAAGAAGTGTATGAAGGCTTTGTCGGAGCTATTGATGAGCGTGAAAAGCGTGGTGAAAAACAGCGTTCCACTTATATAGGTGTGGAAAAAGCTGATATCACCGCAGTGGAAATCAAAGGTTCGGAAGCCCATATTACAGTTTCACTGTTAAGCCAGATGATTTCATCCACTTTGGATAAACAGGATAATCTTATCGATGGTGATCCGGAAGCTGTGATTGAGGTTAAGGATCTCTGGACATTTGCGCGTGATGTAAAATCGCGTGATCCAAACTGGCGTTTGGTGGCAACCGAGGCAGAGGACTAAGGGTCTTTCTGCTTTTAGCAACCTTAATCTTTTGTGATCCGGATTCGGACAAGTGTTGTATATAATAAAATTAGCTCTGTTCCGGGCAGTATTGACTGCCCGGATGTTTATTTTTCGAAAAATGACTAACGGCTTTGGCCGTTTTTTTGCGTTGTGAGGAGCATTGCACATGGCTCCTAAAAATTACCTACGCTCAGAAGACCGGATTTTATGGGAAACGGTTGCCAAAACCGCATTGCCGATTTCCGGCAAACATCATTTAAAATCGGCAATGGATGATTTTGACTTGTGGGAACAGGAAGTCGCCCCCAAACCAAAACCATCGGCTGCGCCCCAATTTAAAAAGCTTGTGGTTTCGAGCGAAGAAACCAAGCCTGTTGTCGCCAAACCGAAACAGGTAGAAATTTATCAGCTTGATAAACCAACGCATCGAAAAATTGCCAAAGGGCGTCTCAATATTGATGCAAGGATTGACCTGCACGGACTGACGCAGCGTGAGGCATATAATTTATTATACGGCTTTCTGGCGGATGCTCATGGCAGAGGTTTGCGCCATGTGCTAATTATCACCGGTAAAGGACGCTCCTACGGTAGTGAGGGTGTGCTGAAACAAGTGGTGCCGCATTGGTTTTCAACGCCGATTTTCCGCTTGCTTGTCAGTGCTTATGAAGATGCAGCCCATCATCATGGCGGGCATGGTGCGCTTTATGTACGATTGCGCCGTGCCGGTTCCGTAGGGTTATCCCTATGACCCCTTTCGGCCAGCGATTGCGAGAATTGCGTGAAAAGCGCGGTGTATCACAAAAGGAAATGGCGGAAGCTTTACGGGTTTCTGCCGCCTATTTGTCAGCGCTTGAGCATGGGCGGCGCGGTGCGCCGACATGGGACATGCTGCAACGCATCATCACTTATTTTAATATTATCTGGGATGAAGCGGAAGAGCTGCAACAGCTGGCGAAAATTTCGCATCCGCGTGTGGTGATCGATACGGCTGGCCTGAGCCCGCAAGCCACCGAACTTGCCAATTTATTATCGAAGAATATTCGTATTCTGGATCGCGAGACGATTAAAACAATGACCGAACAGATTGAAGCGGCGCGTAAGCGCCGCCGCAATAAATCAATCCGTCACGGTTTGCCAGTGACCGACAAAAAGTGAATTAAAACAGGGCTTTCAACTCATCCATCTTGGTGTTGACCAACCAGCCATAGTAGTTTTCCTGTGGCATCAAAGGCTGCTGACCAGCTGCTTTGCGCTTAGTGTTGGTCTGTGCCAAAGCGCGTGCACGGTCGTTTGCACCACCGGTATTATAAAGGGTGGCGGTCAGACCCGGATTTTTGGAAATATCAAAACCGGCAATCTGACGATAAGATGTGATCGACTGTTTAACGGTGGCTGCAATATATGGCAGGGTTAAATCCGGATCCATAATGGTTTTGTAGATGGTGGTGCCATCTTCGGCGCGCAGTTTCGGCAAGCCTGAAACGCGATTGACCATATCGGACATTTGCAATGCGGTCAGCGGGTTGATCTGGCCAAGACCAAAGGTTTGGCCTGCATAGAATGGCTGGAAGAAGACAGCGCTGAAACGGTTGTTCGGGTAAGATTTACCGTCAAGTTTTTTACCGCGGAATTTGGCATTCCATACATCTTCACGGCAGCCCCAGAGCGTGTAGCTGTCTTTAAAGCGTTCGCAACCGGCAAATTCAGGACGCTTGATAAAAGCGGCGATGCTTTCGCCATTATAAGAAAAGTCCACACCCTGATTAACATAGGACATGGCCTTCACATAATAGGTCTGCAAACGGTCATAGACATCCACATTATAGGTATGTTCACCGACAATCGCGCCCACAATATGGATCGGGTCAATGCCATAAGCAGAAGCATTGGCGCGGATTTTTGAGCGCAGCGATGCATCCGATTTCAGCAATGTGTAGATTTTTTGATATTTCTTTTCGTAAGTGGTGCTGAGTTCTTTGGTGCGCTTAGCAGAGGCACCAGGAATTGCAGGCTGCTCAGCATTGCGATTGCCCGGGGGAACAAGCGTCGCGCTATAAGCGGGCTGGCTGAAAACTGGGCTTGCAAGCACTACGGACAGGCAAAGGCCGGCGATAAGGTTCAGTCGGCTAGTCATATTGCTGTAACGTGCCTCGGTAAGTGAAGAAATGCGAATATAAGTTGAGCCGGAAAATAAAAAATCCCCCCGCACAAGTCGAGGGGATTTTTTAAATTCTTAATTAACTATTTCAATAGTGACTTTCTGGTCACTTATAGTCACAATTATCACAGAATAAAGCGTGACAGATCGGTGTTCTTAGCCAGATCGCCCACCATTTTACGCACATAATCGGCATCAACGACAAAAGCCGAGCCCGATTTATCCGGTGCGGAAAATGAAATTTCATCCAGCACACGTTCCATCACGGTCTGCAAACGGCGTGCACCGATATTTTCAACCGTTGCGTTGAGATCAACGGCAATATCCGCTAAGGCATCAATCGCATCATCGGTAATATCGAGTTTGACCTCTTCCGTTGCCATCAAAGCGATATATTGCTTGATGAGGCTCACTTCGGTTTCGGTCAGAATGCGACGCAGATCCTGACGGGTCAGTGCGCTGAGTTCCACACGGATTGGCAAACGACCCTGCAATTCCGGCAACAGGTCGGATGGTTTGGAAACATGGAAAGCACCGGATGCGATGAAGAGAATATGATCGGTTTTCACCGGACCATATTTGGTTGCAACGGTGGTGCCCTCCACCAGTGGCAACAGATCGCGCTGCACACCTTCACGTGAAACACCGGCACCCGAACCACCTTCACGGGCGATCTTGTCGATCTCGTCTAAGAAGACAATACCGTCATTTTCGGTTGCTTTGAGTGCTTCCTGAATGACTTGGTCCTGATCCAGCAGCTTGTCGGATTCATCGGTGATCAACAGTGCATAGGAATTTTTGACACTGGTTTTGCGCTGCTTGGTGCGGCCACCCATGGCTTTGCCAAGCATGTCGCTCAAATTCAGCACACCGATATTGGCGCCCGGCATCCCCGGAATTTCAAAATTGTTGCCGCCGCCATTGTCGGCCACTTCAATTTCGATTTCCTTGTCATCCAGCTCACCATCGCGCAATTTCTTGCGGAAGCTGTCGCGGGTTGCAGGGCTGGCCGTTTTCCCCACCAGCGCATCCAATACGCGTTCTTCGGCATTGATATGGGCTTTGGCTTTCACCTCTTCGCGCTTTTTCTCGCGCACAAGGCCAATGGCCGCTTCCATCAGATCGCGGATGATCTGTTCAACGTCACGTCCGACATAGCCAACTTCGGTAAATTTGGTGGCTTCAACCTTGATGAAAGGCGCGCCGGCTAATTTGGCAAGACGGCGGGAGATTTCGGTTTTACCAACGCCGGTCGGTCCGATCATCAGAATATTTTTTGGCATCACTTCTTCACGCATCTGGCCGTCAAGCTGCTGACGTCTCCAGCGATTGCGCAAAGCAATGGCAACGGCGCGCTTGGCGTCGTTCTGGCCAATAATGTAGCGATCCAGTTCAGAAACAATTTCACGCGGTGAAAAATTTGACATGATTTATAATCCATCGGCCGTTACCCGCATAAGTTTGAAAGGATGAACGGCTTTTCATTTGAGCTGATTGGATGATGAGAGACGATTTTCGCCTCTCGGCTTTGCTCTTCAATTGGGCGCTTATTTCGCGTCGAGTGTTTCCACCAGAATGCTATGATTGGTGTAAATGCAGATATCGGCAGCAATATTCATTGCCTTGAGAGCAATTTCTTCTGCGCCAAGATCGGTATCAACCAGCGCTCTGGCCGCAGCCAGCGCATAATTGCCGCCCGAACCGATGGCCATCACGCCATGTTCCGGTTCCAGCACGTCGCCGGTGCCGGTCAGTGCCAAAGTTACATTGGCATCAGCCACCAGCATCATGGCTTCTAGTTTGCGCAAATAGCGGTCGGTGCGCCAGTCTTTGGCAAGTTCTACAGAAGCGCGCATCAACTGGTCGGGATATTGTTCAAGCTTGGCTTCAAGGCGTTCCAGCAGTGTGAAAGCATCAGCCGTCGCACCGGCAAAACCGGCAATCACATTGCCTTTGCTGAGGCGGCGCACTTTGCGGGCATTGCCCTTCATCACGGTATTGCCAAGCGATACCTGACCGTCACCGGCAATAACGACTTTGTCGCCCTTGCGCACTGTCACGATGGTGGTGCCGTAAATGGTTGTCGGATTGTGATTGATCATAGATACTCCTTAGGCGATCGCTCAGATTCCTGTTCACTTAGGCAATCATGGCGATCCCGACTGATCTTAGCTGATCCTGAATATGTGGCGCGAAGATGCGATTTACAAGAAATCAGCTCTGTTTCCTTGTCTGTTTATGTATGAAATTGATAAAGAAATGCAAATAATAAGGCGGTGCGACGCAACAAATTAAGCCAATTGATGGCTGCAACCCATCAAAGCATTTGGAAAAAGCCGCAACCTGTTCTAGAACGCTGCCAATAAATGCCTATGGGGCCAATATATACATATGGGAAAAGATATGGTTTCTGACAGCACACGCAAAGCCAGCATTGAACGCTCCACCAACGAAACCGGAATTTCTGTTTCGGTGAACTTGGACGGAACCGGCCAATTTGATATTAAAACCGGCGTTGGTTTCTTCGACCATATGCTTGATCAGCTGTCACGACATTCCCTGATTGATATGCATATCCGCACCAAAGGCGATACGCATATTGATGACCATCATACCGTTGAAGATACCGGCATTGCACTGGGCAAGGCTGTGGCGGAAGCCTTGGGCGAGCGCCGCGGTATTGTGCGTTATGCTTCACTTGATCTGGCGATGGATGAAACTTTAACCCGCGCGGCATTGGATGTGTCGGGGCGCCCTTTCCTCGTTTGGGATGTGCCTTTCAATGCGCCGAAAATCGGTACATTTGACACCGAGCTGGTGCAGGAGTTTTTTCAGGCCTTTGCCATGAATGCCGGCATCACATTGCATGTCAAAACCCATTATGGCAGCAATAACCATCATATTGCCGAAACTGTTTTTAAAGCAGTGGCGCGTGCTTTACGGGTTGCTATTGAAACTGATCCGCGCCAAAAAAATGCGATACCTTCAACAAAGGGCACTTTAAAAGGTTAGTCATGGCAAGCTTTGTCGTTCTGGAACCAGAAGGCTTAAACGAAAAGGTACAGGCAGATCGGACTGTCATAGTACGTGACGGGTTTGCGTTCTTCGCGCTGATCGTGCCTTTTTTCTGGCTTTTGTCCAAACGGCTGTGGCTGGAAGCATTTGTTGTGTTGGCGGCAACCATTGCCATTGGCAGCGCTGCCAATACATCACAATTTGCGCTGGCTGTGCCATTTCTGATTTTTCTTGTTTCTGTGCTGGTGGCGCTGGAAGGCAATGATTGGCAGATTGCTAAATTGCGTCGTCGCGGCTATGTGGAAAAGGCTGTAATTGATGCCAATGATTTAGGAGAAGCGGAAATCCGCTATTTCGTCGATCATACAGATTTGCGTCAACCGCCGGAGAGCGCCTATACAGGGACAGAAACAACCTCTCAGCAAAAACAGCTGAAGTCCCCTCCCCAATTCCCACATATTGGCTCGCAGATTGGTCTTGTGAGCTACCGCGGAGACAATTCTTAATGCGTGTTGCCATTATTGATTACGGATCAGGCAATCTGCGCTCCGTTGCCAAAGCATTTGAACGTGCAGGTAACGATGTGCATCCTTCAATTGAAATTGATGTGACTTCGGACGCGCATCGTGTGGCAC
>JAEWHQ010000363.1 GCA_023387715.1 Pseudomonadota bacterium
ATGCAGGGCAGATCAGCCTCGGACATGCAGGCTTTGCCGGTATTGGCGGCTATGCCTGCGCGCTTGCACCTGTGCATTTAGGCATTCACCCGGGTGCGGCCGTTTTCTTGGGCGCAGCTATTTCTGCGATTATGGCCTATCTGGTTGGCCGTCCGATTTTGCGCCTCAAAGGCTATTATTTAGGCGTTGCCACCCTTGGTTTCGGCATTTTGATCTCGATGGTTTTAAGCAATGAGCGCGACCTCACCGGCGGCCCTGACGGTATGTCGGTGCCGGAACTGGGCTTGCGCGCAGGCTTGAAAAATATCGGCATCAACCTGTCGAATGGTGAATTCTGGTATTATTTCTGCGGTTTTGTGCTGCTGATCGGCGCATGGATTGTGCTTAATCTTTATAACAGTCCGATGGGTCGCTCATTACGCGCGCTACACGGCTCAGAAATTGCAGCCCGCACTGTCGGTATTGATGTGGCACGCTACAAGTTACTGGCCTTTGTTATTTCAGCCGTATTTGCGTCCGTTGCAGGATCGCTGATTGCTCTGCAAAACAAGTTTATCACGCCTGATATTGCCGGTTTCATGCATTCAATTGAAATGGTGACCATGGCCGTTCTTGGTGGTGCAGCTTCTGTGCTCGGTGCGATTCTGGGTGCAGCGATTTTAACAATCCTGCCGCAAATCCTCACTGTTTTTGCCGAATATGAACAGCTGATTTTAGGTCTTGTGATGATGCTGGTAATGATCTTCCTGCGTGAAGGTTTGCTGCCGTCCATCGTCCGTAAATTCAAGGGAACCGGCGAATGACCCTGCTCTCAGTTGAAAATATCGGCATCAGTTTCGGTGGTCTGAAAGCGGTTGATAATGTCAGCTTTCAGGTTAAACAAGGCGAAATCACTTCCGTTATCGGGCCAAATGGCGCGGGCAAAACCACGCTGTTCAATATGATTTCCGGTGTTTATCAGCCATCGCAAGGCCGTGTAATGCTTAAAGGTGAAGATATTACCGGTATGCGTCCAGATTTGCTGGCACGCCGTGGTATGTCACGTACCTTCCAGAACCTGCAAATTTTTCAGAACATGACCGTGATTGAAAACGCCATTGCAGGCTTTCACTTAAGTGAGCGCGGCTCGGTGCTGGCTGATCTACTCAGCCTTCCAACCTCGCATCGCCGAGCAGCCAAAGCGCGTGAAGGTGCAATGGAACTGCTGAAAAAAGTAGGGCTTGAACGCGCAGCAGAACGCGAAGCAGGAAGCCTTTCCTATGGTTCGTTGAAGCGTCTTGAAATTGCCCGCGCATTGGCACTCAATCCGGCAGTGCTGCTGCTTGATGAGCCAGCAGCTGGTTGTAATGCAGTGGAAACCGATGAAATCGATCAGCTGATCGCAGATGTGGCTGCGTCCGGTGTCGCGATTTTGCTGGTGGAACATGACATGAAAATGGTCATGCGCATTTCCAATCATATCGTCGTTCTCGATCACGGCCAAAAGCTCACCGAAGGCTTGCCAGCCGAGGTCAGCCGTAATCCGGCAGTGATTGCCGCTTATCTCGGCGCAGATTTCAACGAGGAGACCGCCCATGCTGACAGTTGAGGGCTTACGCTCACGTTACGGGCGCATTGAAGTTTTACACGGCATCAATCTCACCGTCGATTCCGGCGAGATTGTCACGGTCGTGGGTGCCAATGGTGCGGGTAAAACCACATTATTGCGCTGCCTTTCCGGTTTACAGCCCGTTTCTGAAGGTTCAATCAACTTTCGCGGCGAGACAATCACCAATCTGGCAGCGTTCCGCCGTCCTTCGCGCGGGCTGACACAATCCCCTGAAGGCCGTCAGATTTTCACCAATCTTTCGGTAGAAGAAAACCTGCGTCTCGGCGCTTTTCTCTTCCGCGATGATCAGGTGGAAAAAGATATGGCAGATGCTTTTGCCATGTTCCCGATCCTGAAAGAAAAGCGCAATCTGCCAGCCGGTGGTCTTTCCGGCGGTCAGCAGCAAATGCTTGCCATGGCACGCGCTTTGATGGGGCGTCCAGCTTGTTTGTTGCTGGATGAGCCATCCATGGGGCTTGCACCAATCATTGTTCAGCAGATTTTTGATGTGGTCAGCAATCTGAAAACTTTAGGCGTCACCATTCTGCTGGTGGAACAAAATGCCTATGGTGCCTTGAAAATTGCTGATCGGGGTTATGTGATGGAAACCGGTAACATCACAATGCAAGGTTCTGCCGAAGAGCTGATTGCCGACCCTAAAATCCGGGAAGCTTACTTGGGAATTTGATATGTCTGTGACCATTACCCGCGACGAAAATATTGCCATTGTGACGGTTGATAATCCGCCGGTGAACGCTCTCGGCCAGGCCTTGCGCCAAGGTCTTTGGGATGCGGTAGAAACGCTGGATCAAGACCCTCAGGTAGAGGCCGTTGTGCTTATCTGCGCTGGCCGTACTTTTATCGCGGGCGCAGATGTGCGCGAATTTGGTTTGCCTCCGCAGCCGCCGCATTTGCCTGATGTCGTGGCAAAAATTGAAAATGCACAAAAACCTTGGGTTGCAGCCATTCACGGTTCGGCTTTAGGTGGCGGTCTGGAAGTAGCCCTTGGCTGCCGTTTCCGCGTCGCGGATGCAAATGCTTCTCTTGGTCTGCCGGAAGTCACCTTGGGTGTAATTCCGGGTGCTTCAGGCACCGTGCGCACGCCGCGCCTCATCGGCCTTGAAAAAGCAATCAGCATGGTCACATCCGGCAAGCCGGTGCGTGCAGAACAGGCTCACAAAGATGGCCTGATTGATGCGGTCATTGATGGTGACTTGCAAGAAGGTACCGTCAATTTTGCACGCAGCGCTATCAAACAAGAGCTTCCAAAGATTTTATCACAACGTAACACGCCACAAGCTGATGACGCATTTTGGGAACAGCAAAAAGCTGCTGTCAGCAAAGCAACCAAGGGTGCAAGTGCGCCTTTGCTGGCCTTTGAATCCATTCGTCAAAGCACGCTTTTGCCATTCGATGAAGCAATGGCTTTTGAGCGCAAAACATTTCTGGAACGTCGCGATTCCAAAGAAGCCGCAGCTTTGCGCCGTATTTTCTTTGCGGAGCGTAATGCGACCAAGCCTGACTTTGTCAAAGACATCACGCCGATCGACATTAAAAAGACCGCTGTTATCGGTGGCGGCACCATGGGTGCAGGCATCGTTATGGCACTCAGCAATGCCGGTTATCCGGTTGTGCTCGTCGAACAGGATGCGGAAGCGGTTGCTCGCGGCCTGACCAATGTGCAAAAAATCATCGGTGCCAGCGTCAAACGCGGTATTTTGAGTGAGACGCAGGCCGAAGAACGCTTAAACCAGATCAAAGGCACCAGCGATTATGTCAATCTGGCAGATGTCGACCTTGTCATTGAAGCCGTCTTTGAAGAGATCAATGTCAAGCGCGATGTATTTGCAAAACTCGGCCAAGCATGCCGTGCGGATGCAATTCTTGCCACCAATACATCTTATCTTGATCCGCGTGATATTGCACAAGGTCTGCCACATCCAGAACGCTTTATCGGCCTGCACTTCTTCAGCCCAGCCCATGTGATGAAGCTGATGGAAATTGTGCCGACACCAGAGACATCAGAGCCAGTGCTGGCAACCGCTTTTGCTTTGGCCGCAAAGCTTAAAAAAATGCCGGTACGCGCCGGTATTTGCGAAGGTTTTATCGGCAATCGTATTTTGAAACGCTATCGTGCAGCCGCAGAAGATTTGCTGCGTAAAGGCAACCAGATTGCTGATATCGATGCAGCGATGCGTGGCTATGGTCTGGCGATGGGGCCTTTTGAAGCGCAAGATATGGGCGGTCTCGATATTGCATTTTTGCAGCGTGAAGGTGCCCGTGCAGCAGGCGCAGATGTGCCGGAAACTTTAGGCGATATTCTGGTACGTGCCGGACGTAAAGGGCAAAAAACCCAAGGCGGATGGTATGATTATGTGGAAGGCGAGCGCAAAGGTCGCCCGTCAGCACAAGTCGATGCCTTGCTCCAGAATGAAATCAGTGCTGAACAACCATTGTCACTCGAAGCAATTGCCGAAACGCTGGTTGGTGAAATGGCGGCCGAAGGTCAGGCTATTCTTGATGAAGGCATTTCGCTTAGTGCAGTGGATGTTGATCTGGTCAAAATCCACGGTTACGGTTTCCCGCGTTGGCGCGGTGGCCCGATGTTTGCCAGCAACAAAGCGTAAAAAAATCAAAAGGCTCCGATGTTTTCACCGGAGCCTTTTTTAAATTTCGCTACCATGAAATGGTTGGCACAACTTCGCGCGCGGTTTCAACAAATTCCAGCACCATTTTTTGCGACTGATCCGCCCGCCAGGCAATCACTAGATCAACCGCAGAGGCAAGCTCTTTAATTGGCCGGCATGTGACATAAGGGCTGACATTATATTGTACCCAAGATGGCGCAATACCAATGCCCTGATGCGCCCCCACCAGCGTGCTAACGGCCAGCGAATGCGACACTTCCTGCTGCACTGTCGGATAGACTTTTGCCCGCCGAAAAGCAGCCGTAACAACCCTGTTATAAGACGCACCCAAGGTCGGGGCATAAGTGATGAGCGATTCACCGGCAAAGTCTTTAATCGTCAGCTCATCTTTAATGGTAAGATGATGATTGGCAGGTAAAACAGCCACCAGCCCTTCGGTGGCCAGATGCGCTGTTTTAATCGATGTCACCGGATTGATCGGTCGCATGAAAGCGGCATGCACATCACCGCTATGCAGCAAATCCAGCTGATCTCCGGTGCCGTTCGTCACCACATCTACTTTCACACGTGGATATTTTTCCTTAAAGGCGGCAATCACCGGCGGCATGGCATGAGAAAGCGCAATATGCACACCGCTGATTACAATCGTGCCAATAGCTTCATCGCTGAGTGAGCGGGTGGTGGTCACGGCCTTTTCCAAATCACCCAAAAGTTTTTGCGCATGTTCTAAAAAAATCTCACCGGCAGGCGTGAGCTTCACCCGTCTGGTTGTGCGATGAAAAAGCTTCACCCCAAGGCGATCTTCAAGCTGTTGGATCTGCTGGCTGAGAGGCGCCTGCGCCATGCCCAGCAAGTCGGCGGCACGGCTAAAATGCAGTTCCTTGGCAACACATGCAAAATAGGTCAAATGACGAAATTCTATTCCGTATTTCATATCCCCTCCATATGAATATACCTTGTATTTTATATTAGATAATAAATGATCCTCGTGTTTATCTAAAGTCTGAATCGGTGGTAAGCACTAAATGTTCGTTGACTTGGTACGGGGAGGTTCCATGATACGTTTTTGGCTGGTTAAGCTTGCACGTACACTGCTGACCATTTGGTTTGTCATAACATTTACATTTGTTGTGCTCAGAACGTCCGGTGATCCGGTGGTCGCACTTCTTGGTGCAGATGCCACGCCAGATGAAATTGAGCAGTTCCGCACACTCTGGCGCCTCGATGATCCGCTCTGGATGCAATATCTGCGCTATCTGGCACAAATGGCGACAGGCCAATTTGGTATTTCCTATCGTGACGGCCGTCAGGTCATGGATATCATCATGGAACGTGTGCCATGGACATTGCTGCTGGGCCTTTTTGCCTATGTAGGTGCCATGCTGATCGGCATTCCGGCAGGTATTTTTGCCGCCATTAAACGTGGTTCATTTTACGACAATTTCATCATGGCCGGTGCGGTTTTCGGCTTTGCCATTCCGAATTTCTTCCTCGGCATTCTGCTTATTCTTCTATTCTCACTGACACTGCAATGGCTGCCAAGTTCCGGTACCGGAACCGTGTGGCACTTCATTATGCCGGCCTTTACGCTTGCAACATTCACCGCCGGAACACTCGCCCGTTTTACCCGCTCTGCCATGCTGGAAGTGCTGGATAAACTTTATATGCGTGCAGCCGCAGCCAAAGGCGTCACCTATTGGAAGCGCATATTCTTCCATGCACTCCCCAATGCGGGCATTCCGATTGTTACGGTTATCGGTCTTAATCTCGGCACACTGATCGGCGGTACAATTGTAGTGGAAACCGTATTTGCATGGCCGGGTATCGGACGTTTGCTGGTCACCGCCGTCTCATCACGCGACCTCGCCGTCGTGCAGGGTCTGGTGCTGATTATGTCAATCACCATGATTACCGCCAATCTGATCGTTGATCTGCTCTACAGTCTTTTAGATCCGCGCATCCGGCTTTCGAAATAGGAGACACCCATGAAATATCGTTCTCCTGTTTTGTATTTTGCGTTTCTGGTGCTTTTTCTGGTGCTCGTTGTCGCCATCATCGGCAATGTGTTTACGCCCCACGGCGTGACGCAACAAAATCTGCTTGCCCGCCTCAAGCCACCGGCATTTTTAGGCGGCAATCCTGATTACCCATTGGGCACCGACCGTATCGGTCGTGACATGGTCGCGCGTCTTATTGCTGGTTTGCGCATGTCGCTGTCGGTCGCGGTGGCAGGCACATTAATCGGCGCGCTAGTCGGCTCACTTGTGGGCTTTCTGGCCGCCCATTTCCGCGGCTGGGTTGAAGAAGTCCTGATGATGCTTGTCGACTTCCAAGCCTCGCTGCCTTTCATTCTGATCACCCTTACTTTGCTGGCCTTCTTCGGCAACAGTCTGGTACTCTTCATCATTTTGATGGGGCTGTTTGGCTGGGAAAACTATGCGCGTTTGGCGCGTGGCGTGGTGCTTTCTGCCACCAACCAACCCTATGCCAAAGCAATTGTAGCAATGGGCGCAGGCAATGGAAGATTATATGTGCGCCATGTGCTGCCCAATATTGCCAGTGCTTTGATCGTACAAATCACGCTGACATTCCCGCAGATCATTCTGCTGGAAACCTCCCTCAGTTTCTTGGGGTTGGGTATCCAGCCACCAATGACCAGTCTGGGGCAGATCTTAGGTGACGGCCGTGATTATCTTTCAACCGCATGGTGGATATCCGTCTGGCCTGGTGCGCTGATCTTTTTAGTAACCTTATCCATGAGCATCATCGGTGACTGGCTGCGAGACAGGCTTGATCCGATGCTGCAAGGCCGATCGTCGTAACAAACACATATCCAAGGCCAATGAGATTCATGGCCAGATATATTCTAAGGGGAGTGAAAATGTTTACACGCAGACAAGTTGGCAGCCTCATTCTTGGCGCAGGCGCTATGTCCCTGGCGGGCAAGTTACCTGTTGCTTTTGCTCAGGATCGCCCCGTTATCAACATTGCCGTTGATAATCTTTGGCAGACAATGGCACCGATCAACGGTATTTCCACCACATCGCGTCGTATCTTTCCAAATTTTTACGACACACTCGTCGACCGCGATTACATCAATGATGAAAACGGTCTGATTTTCGCGCCGAAACTTGCCACCAAATGGGAGCAAAACGGCAATGTCTGGACTTTCACCCTGCGTGAAGGCGTCAAATTCCACAATGGCGAGGAAATGACCGCAGAAGATGCAGTCTTTACGCTCTCTGCCGAGCGTCTTTGGGGCGAAAAACCTTTTGAACCACGCGGCAAAACCTTCACCGCCGGTTTCAAGCGCGTCGAAGCCACCGGCAAATATACATTTGAAATTGAAACCGAAACACCGGATCCGAATGTTCCAAACAAGCTGACTGGTTATATCGGCTTTGTGGTTCCTAAAAAATATTATCTGGAAGTGGGCGTTGATGCTTTCGGTCAAAAGCCGATCGGCACCGGCCCTTATAAAGTGACCACCTTCCGCTCCGGCGAAATCATGGTGCTTGAAGCCTTTGATGATTATTGGGACGGTGCGCCGCCGGTTAAACAGCTGAACTGGAAAATCGTACCGGAATTTGCTGGTCGTATGGCCGGCCTTGTTTCCAAAGAATTTGACTTCATCGTCAATATTCCGACCGATCAGGAAGCACAGCTGGAAAGCTACTCCGGCGTACAGGTCAAGCGTGTTCTGGCCGATAACTATCCGGCCTTTGCCTTCAACACGCGTGCTGATCCGGAAGACAACCCGCTGGTTGACCCGAACCTGCGCTACGCCATGGTGCAGGCACTGGATATGGATTCAATTGTCAAAGCCTTGTTTGGCGAAAGCACCTATCACACACCAGTACCGTTCAACTTCACCGAATATGGCAAATTCTACGATCCTGAACTGCCGGTCAAACTGCCATATGATGTGGAAGCTGCCAAAGCTCTGGTGGCCAAAACCAATTATAAGGGCGAGAAACTGCTCTGGCACATCACCCGTCAGTTCTATCCGAATTATGAAACCGCTGCCGAAATTATGATTGAGCAGTGGCGTGAAATCGGCGTGAATGTCGAAGCACAAATTCTGGATAATTTCGAACTGGTCTATCGTCGTCCGTTCCATCTTATGAATATGTCGATGGCATCCGACTTTATTCCGGGTGATCCTTATCAGCCGCTTTGGCTGGATTGGGGCCCGACAGCTTCGCGCTCTACAGCCAGCTGGAAAACATGGGATCCGTCACCGGAATTTGTCGAGCTTGGCAATAAATTTGCCCAGACCACTGATTTTGAAGAGCGCAAAAAAGCCTATCTGGCGCTTTCCGATGAGTGGCAGCGCATCACACCAGCCTTCTATATGTGGAAGAGCGTTTACAACTGCGCCCATCGCCAAGGCGTGGAGATGAAACTCAAACCAAACGGTGAAATGCGCTTCTATGGCGATTATTTCAAGTTTACATCATGAGTTTAAACGCTTCGAAATCGGCGCTGGAAAATATGACGTTTGCGGAGTTCCGCGAACGTCTTCCAGAAAATCCGGTGATCCTCATTCCTCTCGGCAGCCATGAAGAGCAAGGCCCGCATGCTCCGATGGGCGACTTTATGCTGACCAAGGCTTTAAGCCTGATGATTGCAGAAAAATCGGGGGCCATTGCCGCGCCAACGCTTCCCTTTGGTTATGCAGATTTTTTCAAAACCATACCGGGTGGTATTCAGCTGAGACCATCAACCTTTATGGCGGTGGTTGAAGATATGTTGACCGCTTTTCTCGATCACGGCTTGGATCGCATGCTTATTCTCAACGGGCACACAACCAATGCGCCCTTGATCGAACAAACCGTGCGTCGCATCCGGCAAGAGCACGGCGTGGCCATCCCATCTATTGATTTATGGCAATCTATCAGTCCAGGTCTTTGGGAAGAAATTTATGGTGCAGATGCTGCATCCGTGCGCGGGCATGGCGGTGATCCGCTCACGTCAATTTATCTGCATCTTTTCCCCGATCTGATGCGGATGGATCTCATCGAACCATCATCAAAAGCCGAAATCCTTGGTCTGCAATCGCATGGCGTGCGCGGGGTACAGTTTGAAGGCATGCCGGTCAACCTGCCGATTAATGTCGATGAGGTCAACAAACACGGCATGCTGGGTGGCAAGCCAGAGCGTGCCAGCGCGGCAACAGGGCAAAAACTGGTTGAACATCTGGTTGGTTATTGCAGCCGTTTCATTGCGCATATGCGTGCAAATGATCTTCGTAATATCAGTCAGTCCAAAGGTGGTGAGGGATAAATATGAGTGAAGCCAGGCTTTCCATTGAAAATCTTTGTGTGCCTCTGCCTGCCGGATTAGATCGTGTTTATGCGGTTGAAAATCTCTCGCTCAGCATCAATCAGGGCGAAATTCTCTGCATTGTCGGCGAAAGTGGTTCCGGTAAATCCTTAACGGCTCTGGCCACAATGGGGCTTTTGCCGCGTAACCTCAATAAGCCCAGCGGCAAGGTAGTTTTTGAAGGCGAGAACCTTCTAACCATTGATGCCAAAAAGCGCATGAGCATCACCGGCCGGCGCATTGCCATGATTTTTCAAGAGCCTGCGGCAGCACTTAATCCGGTTTTTCGCATTGGCGAGCAGGTTTCTGAAACCTTCCGCATTCACTCGTCCCTATCACGCTCGGACATTAAAAAACGCGTTATTGATCTTTTCCGTGAAGTCAAACTGCCTGAACCGGAACAGATTTATGAATCATATCCGCATCAGCTTTCTGGCGGGCAGTGTCAGCGTGTGATGATTGCGACTGCCTTGGCCTTGGAGCCAAGTGTGCTTATTGCCGATGAACCGACCACTGCCCTTGATGTAACCACACAAGCGCAGATTTTAAAATTGATGCTGGAGCTGCGCAACAACCACAATACCGGCATTATTTTTATCACCCATGATTTTGGTGTTGTCGCCGAAATTGCCGACCGCGTTGCCGTTATGCAAATGGGCAAACTCGTTGAAATCGGCACGCGCGACGAGGTACTGGACAACCCGCAGGAAGACTATACCAAGCGGCTGCTTGCCGCTGTACCAACACTCACCCCGCGAAAATCGCGCGAGTTTAGTGACGGTGAAGTGCTGACCGCCAAAAACATCGTCAAGACCTATAGCCGCTCCGGCTTGTTTGGACGCGGACGTGTGGTCAAAGCAGTTGATCATGTCGACATCACCGTTAAGCGCGGTGAAACGGTGGGATTGGTGGGTGAATCCGGCTCCGGCAAATCCACACTTGCACAATGTGTCATCCGTTTGGTGCAACCTGATAGCGGCGACATCACTATCGCCAATGCCGATTTTGCTGATTTAAAAGGCAAGGCATTGCGTGAGGCACGCCGTAAAGTGCAAATCGTTTTCCAAGATCCTTATACAGCACTTGATCCGCGCCAGCGCATTGGTGACGCCATTGCTGAGGGGCCGATTATTCACGGTGTGCCACGTCAGGAAGCAATGGAGCGCGCCAAACATTTGCTGGAAGCTTGCGGACTTGATCCCTCTTCCGCCACGCGTTTTCCGCACGAGTTTTCCGGTGGTCAGCGTCAGCGTATCTGTATTGCCCGCGCGCTTGCGGTGGAGCCGGAATTGCTGATTGCCGATGAGTCCGTCTCCGCCCTTGACGTGTCGGTACAAAAACAAGTGCTGGAACTGCTTGCCGAGATGCAAAAACGGCTTGGTTTCGGCATTCTTTTTATCACTCATGATCTGCGTGTTGCCAGCCAGATTTGCGACCGCATCGCGGTAATGCGCAGCGGCAAAATTGTCGAGCGCGGCGAACCGGCAGCACTGTTTGGTGCACCGAAAGAAACCTACACCCAAGAACTTCTCGCTGCGGTGCCCGGTAAAGGCTGGCAAAACCAAGCCCATCTTTCCGAGCACGCAACCGGCGCAAAATAACAGGACAACTGACCATGCAAAAATATAAAATCGGTGCTTCACCTAAACGTATTTCGGCAGAACTGATTAAAAAGCTGGAAAGTGTGGAAGTTGCAACCATCGGCCATTTCAGACATCGCGGCTTTGTCCGCCATTCCATCACGCCGATTGTAGCCCCTGCACACACATTGGTTGGCACAGCCATAACTGTTGCTATTCCAGCAACCGATTCCACATTGTTACATCATGCGGTTTCTGCCATTCAGCCAGGCGATTTTGTTATGGTTGACCGTTTGGGAGATGATCGCCACGCCTGTATCGGCGGTGGTGTGGCGCTTGCCATCAAAGCAGCCGGTGCTGTTGGTGTTGTCATTGACGGCCCATGCACCGACCCATCCGAAATTATCGAACTTGGTCTGCCGCTTTGGTCGCGTGGGGTTTCCGGTATCACTACCCGTTTGAATGATCTGGGCGGTGCACTCAATATGCCGATTTCATGTGGCAATGTCCCTGTCATGGCTGGCGATGTAGTGATTGCTGATATTAGCGGTGTTTTGGTGATCCCTGCGGATGAAATCGAAGAGGTTGCAGAAGAAGCATTAGCGCGTCAGGCAAGAGCCGGTCGTTTTCAGGATAAGATTTTAAGCGGCGAAAAACTGGGTAACCTTTCCGGTGCCACCAAAATGGTTGAAACCGCACTGAAAGGCGACTGAGATGATTAACCCTCAATATAACCATCTGCGGGTCGAGCGTAGTCTGGTCAAAAAAGAGGCCGGTATAAGCGACAAAGGCGTTGTGACATCCCAGCATTATGGGGCAGCCGAAGCAGGCGCCGATGTTTTGCGTAAAGGTGGCAATGCGGTCGATGCCGCCATTACCGCAGCATTCATGCTACAAACGGTAGAACCATGGATGACCAGCCTTGCAGCTTGCGGCTATATGCTGGTGATGCAGCCGGATGGTGAAGTGGAGGTTGTAGAATTTACCGGCCGTGTCCCTTCACAATTCGATCCGGAATTTTATCGCCCTGATGAAAGCATCAAGACCTTTATCGGCCATCCGGCTTCAGTTGAAAGCCGCAATATGGTGGGCTTTACATCCGCTGTTGTGCCCGGTTGCGTGCGGGGATTTGCAGAAGGTCTTAAACGCTTCGGCACCATCAGTTTTGCGGAAGCTCTGCAACCGGTTATTGAGCGTGCACGCAAGGGTATGAGCGTGGACTGGCACACAACTTTGTCGATCAGCATGGCACAAAGTGACCTTGCCAAAGATGAAGGCGCGCGCCAGATCTTTTTGCCTGAGGGGCTGCCGCCGGAACCGGGCATGGTTTTGCCGCTTGAAAGCCTCACCAAAACCCTTGAAACACTCAGTCGCCAAGGGCCGGATGCGCTTTATGGCGGTGAGATCGGGGAAAAGCTGGTCTCGGATCTGCAAAAGGGCAATAGCCCGATCACGCTCGATGATCTTATCAATTACGAAGCGCCGGTTTATAAAGCACGCTCTGTCACCCTACAGGGTAAAACCCTCCATATGGCAGGCGAAACCAGTGCTGCACAGCGCCTGATAGATTGCTTGCAATATTGCGACGCCAGACAGCAAAAAGGCGCGGTTGATGCGACCATGTTTACCAATCTGGCTGAGGGTTTGTGGGAAGCATTTGGTGCCCATCGCAAACGCTTAAACGCAGCCGAGCGCACCAATAAAACCAGCACAACACAGGTTAATGCCGTGGACTCTGAAGGCCGGATGGTTGCCATCACCTTCACATTGCTCAATCGTTTCGGTGCCCGTGCTTTGTCACCGCAAACCGGAATTTTGCTTAATAATGGCATGTCGTGGTTCGACCCGACACCGGGCCGCGCCAATTCGCTGACACCCAATGCCTATGCGCCAAGCAATATGTGCCCTGTTGCCGTTTCCGATAAAAACGGCAGTTTTGCGGTTTATGGAGCCGCAGGCGGCAATCAGATCATTCCGACCTTAGCGCAGCTTTCTGCTTTCATGCTCTATGCGGATATGGATGCCGAAGCAGCAATGAATGTGCCACGCATGACGACAGGCCCGTCAAAAGACATTTTCGTCAATGTCGATATGCCTGCCGATATTATCGAAGCGCTTTCGGCTCTCAGCACGGTTAAACCTGCCCAGCAAACCGTGTTTCCGCGTCCCTTTGCATCTCCCGGTATGATTACCAAGCGCGGCCAAGAATTTGTCGGCATGCCAGACACCACCTATCCGTCTGCTTTTGCAGCCACCGTATAATCCCCCACTTTCACTCATGAGGCTCTCATGCAGGAACGGCTTTTTGACGACACGCATCTTGATGATGTTTTTTCCATGATAGCGCCAACGGCACCTTCTGTGCCGCTGGTTTTTGATTCACCTCATAGCGGCCTCACCATTCCGCAGGATTTTAAACCTGCTGTCAGTGATGCAATGGTGCGTATTGCTGCCGACACCTATGTGGAAGATCTCTTTAAAGTCGCGCCTGAAATTGGCGCGCCCCTTCTCTACGCCCATTTTCCGCGCAGCTTTTTAGATCTCAACCGTTCAACACTCGATGTTGATCTGGAAATGATCGATGGAAATTGGCCGCATGCCTCTCGGGAAAGCCCTTCGGCTAAACGTGGTATGGGGCTGATCTGGCGTTATGCCTGGGGTGATCAGCTGATGTATGATCACAAGCTTTCTGTGGCTGAGGTCGAGGCACGTATCCAAAAATACTGGCACCCCTATCATCAGGAACTCGTGCGTTTGCTTGATAAAACCCATGCCCATTTTGGCCGTGTTTATCACATCAATTGCCATTCAATGCCGGCAATCGGCCATGCCTTATCACCTGATCCGGCAGGAACCATACGTGCCGATATTGTGGTGGGTGATTATGACGGGGTTAGCAGTGAACCGGCATTTGTTGATCTGGTCATCAAAACCTTGTCCGGTTTTGGCTATTCTGTTTCACGCAATATTCCGTTTAAAGGTGCACAACTGGTTTCAGCCTATAGCGATCCGTCAAAGCAGCGCCATAGTATTCAGATCGAGCTTAACCGCAAACTTTATATGGATGAGAAAAGCCGTGAGAAAATAAGCGGTTATACGGAATTACAAAATAATTTAAGCAAACTTGGGCATATAATCGCAGATTATACCAAGTCTTTATAACGGATCTCTGCCGTCTGTGATGGCAGGCGGCAGAGATTGCATTTTTTATTGCGCTTTGTTCAGGCGATAAACCCCAAACGCAGTCATGAAAACACCCACTGCGGCCACAGCAATCACCACAACGAATGACTGATCAAAGGCCAGATAGGCATTATCCAGCAATGCGCTGACCTGATCGGCAGGCAATGTTTCAGCCACCAGCTTTGCTCCGTCGAGACTATCGGTAGCAGCTTTGGCGTGAGCCGGATTTTGTGCCGCAAATTCCGGCAACACCAGATTGAGGCTATAGATGGCAGTCATCAGACTACCCATCACCGTCACACCAATAGAACCGCCAAGCTCATAGGACACTTCTTCAATCGAAGCTGCCATACCGGCTTTATCAGCAGACGCATTGCCCATAATCGCTGTTGATGCCCCTGTCATGGCAGCGCCGACACCAAAGCCCACCAACATCAGCGGCAACAACCAGATCATGGTCTCCATTTTGTAGCTGAGGAGATACAAAACAATCCCCACGCCCGACAGACCAAGCGACAGATAAAGCGCTCTGGCGGTGCCGACACGGTTCATAAAGAAGCCCATCAACGGTGCGGCCACAAAAGCGGCCAGCGGAATAGGCAGGATCAGCAATCCGGCCTGCAATGGCGAATAACCGGCAACCAGCTGCAAACGCTGTGTGAAAACCAGTTCCACCCCGATCAGTGAAGCAGAGGCAACGGAAGCAGTTAAAACACCAGACGAAAACTTGCTGTTTTTGAAAAGCTGGAAATCAAGAAGCGGCTCGCTACGTTTGTTCTGGCGTATGACAAAAATCACAGCCGCAATCAAACCGATCACCAAGGCACCAGCAAAATGCAATAGATCACGATCCGGTTTACCGAGTTCCTTCAAAGCAAAAGTCAGAGCGATCAGCGCCAACATGATTTGCACTGAGCCGATAAAGTCCCATGCGCGCGCTTTGTTGCCGCCGCATTTTTCCAACACGATCATGCCGACAATAAAAGCTGCAATCACAACAGGCACATTAATGAGGAAGACCGAGCCCCACCAGAAATATTCAAGCAGCACGCCGCCAACCACCGGCCCCACGGCAGCGCCACCGGCTGCAATCGAGCTCCAGATACCAAGCGCCAGCGCACGCTCTTTTTCATTCTGAAACGTAATGCGGATGATCGACAATGTGGCAGGCATCATCATGGCCGCACCAACGGCCAGACCGATACGTGCACCAATCAAGAAATTAGCACTTGGCGCAAAAGCAGCAGCCGTTGAAGCGAACCCAAAAACAATAAGGCCGCACAAGAACATGGTGCGGTGCCCGATACGATCACCCAAAGTGCCGGTTCCCGGCAAAAGGCCAGCCACCACCAGCGGATAAGCATTGATGATCCATAATTTTTGCGAGGCACTGGCATGCAGGTCATGTGTCAGACGCGGCAATGCTGTGTAAAGCACCGTCATATCAATAACAATCAGCAGTAAGGCACAGGAAACAACAGCCAGTACGATCCAGCGATTATTCGTCATTTTTCAACACCATTCATAAAAAAACTACTTGTATCATGCAGCGCTTAATTTAAATCCTCTTGTATGGAAACTAAAAAATTCAAAAAAATTGGCCGCCCGCGTGTGGTTGACCGCAACAAGGTGCTGGATGCCGCTGAACACTTGCTGGTAGAAGGTGGCATTGAAGCCCTCACCATGGACAATGTCGCGCGTGAAGCGGGCATTACCAAGGGTGGTGTGCAATATTGTTTCGGTAATAAATACGGCCTCATGCGTGCTATTATTAATCGCTGGGGCGATATTTTTGATGTGAAGGTCAATGCCTATAAGCAAGGCTCCACTGATCCGCGTGCCCATATTGCTGCGCATATCAAAGTAACCCGCGAGGGTGAACAGACGGACGATTCCCGCTTTTCTGCCATGATGGCAAGCCTCGTGCCCAATAGCGAGCAATTGGAAGAAAGCCGCAAATGGTACAGCCACCAAATCGACGGCCTTGATATGAATGATCCTGCCGACCGCATGGCGCGGGTTGCATTCATTGCTGCAGAAGGCGCTTTTTTACTGCGCAGCTTCAATCTCTTTGCCTTTACTGAAAGCCAGTGGCAGGAAATCTATGATGATATTGAAAAACTGATGGCACCAGAACAAAAGGACTAAATCCTATTTCAAACATGTGCCAAAAGGAATACAGACAGGCTTTCCGGTGCGAGGATCTTCAAAAAAATCCGCTTCCACACCAAACACATCTCTTAAAACATCAGCACACATAATATCATGTGCCGAGCCTTGGCTGACGATTTTACCCTGTTTAATCGCAATAATATGATGCGCAAAACGGGCAGCCTGATTAAGATCATGCAGCACCATCACAATGGTTTTACGTTGCTGCTGATTAAGCTTTTCCAACAGCTGCATCACTTCCAGCTGATGTGCCATATCCAAAAATGTGGTGGGCTCATCCAATAAAATAATGTCGCTGTCTTGCGCCAGTGCGACCGCGATCCAAACCCGCTGACCCTGCCCGCCTGATAAAGAGCCGACCGCTCTTTCCGCAAATTCGGTAAGATTGGTCAGCCGCAACGCATCTGTTATTTTTTGCTTATCAAAGGCACTTAATGTGCCAAAACCTTTTTGCCAGGGAAACCGGCCAT
>JAEWHQ010000372.1 GCA_023387715.1 Pseudomonadota bacterium
ATGCAGCCAACATTGAGGCAGGTGCCGCCATATGTCTTACGCTTTTCAATAACCGCTACTTTAAGGCCTAACTGCGCGGCTTTAATAGCTGCCACATAACCGCCTGGTCCGGTTCCGATGACGACGACATCGTAAGACATTCAATAATCCTCTTTACTTTCAACGAGAGCAAAACTGCCCTTTGATTGATGGTAACCCACGTTTTCCATAACGATGAGTCATTGATCTTCACATCTGCCTGTTGCAGCAGTTTTAAACTTATTCTTCTTCCTGCGTACAGGTTTTGAAACGGAACGCTTCCCATGTCAGCGGTTCGGCTGGCTTTGCCTCGCCAAAATCATAAACATCAAGCGCACCGAGCAAATCCGGAAACAGCACTGTCTGGGCAGCAGGTTCCTCTGCCTTTGGCAGTGGTTCAGCTTCGGCTGTCTCTTTCAGCGCATAAACAACGCCCTGCCAGATGCTGCAATCTTCCAGATCTTCGGAGGATGCACCCTCACCACCGCAATTATACATGATCATCGCCAACGGACGTTTAACGGCCTCTTCCGGCCACACCACCAGACCTGTCAGCTTGAATTCCGGTTTTTCATTATAGGTGATCGTAAATTCATTGGTCGGAGCCGGACTGAAATTCAGATCATTGGGCTCTTCAGGACGGAAAGTCAGCGTATAATTATCATCGCGATCTGTATAAACCGCACGATTTTGCATGCAGGCCGCAAAGGCGCCCGAAGGAGCAGCCACGATACCGGCCAGTAACATAACAGAAGCAGTTTTTAAAATCGTGCGATAACAGCTCATATGTTTTCTCCTTGAGAATCCCCGTCAATATGCTCAGTGAACAGAAAATCACATGCGATTAGATATGGGCCTTTTCTGTGGCCAGTTTCAGTCCCAGCGTGATAAAAACCAAACCACTGACCCGATCAATCATTTTGCCCGCCCGCGCATATGCTGCCTGCATATGCGGCGTTGTCATAAACAGTGACACACAGACAAACCAGCTAATCAGGCAGACGGCCATCAGCACGCCATAGCCAAGCTTGATCTGCGTCGGCGTGCCAACGCTCACCACAGTTGAAAAGATCGAAAGGAAGAAAAACACCGCCTTAGGATTCAGCGCATTGGCTGCAAATCCAAGGCTGAAAGCCTTCATAAAGCTTTGCTGTTTGCCAAGGTTTTTTGATGCAGTCTGTGCAGTGCCTTCAGGGCTGATTTGCACGAAGCCGCCCGATGAACGCAATGCCTTGATGCCGATATAAACCAGATAGGCCACACCGCACCATTTCACCAGATTAAACAAATAGATCGATTTGGAGATAATGAGGCCAAGCCCCAGCACTGTGTAGGTTACATGCATCATCAGTGCGGCACCAATACCAAAACTGGTGATAATTGCCTGTTTGCGCCCGTGCACCATAGCCTGCCGCATAACCATAGCCAGATCAGCGCCGGGCGAAATCACTGCAAAAGCAAAAATCGCCATCAATGATGCCAGTTCGATCAGGTATGCGTGCATGGTTCTGACCCGGTAAAATGCGACAAAACAAACAAATCAAGAGAATAAGCGGCGGCTATTATAACCGCCGCTCTGAGCAATATTAGAGATCAAGAACCAGACGTTCCGGATCTTCCAGGCTGTCCTTGACGCGAACGAGGAAGGTTACTGCTTCCTTGCCGTCAACGATGCGGTGGTCATAAGACAGAGCCAGATACATCATCGGACGGATAACAATCTGACCGCCAACAACAACCGGACGTTCCTGAATCTTGTGCATGCCAAGAATACCGGACTGCGGTGCATTGAGGATTGGTGAAGACATCAGCGAGCCATAAACACCACCATTGGTGATGGTGAAGGTGCCGCCCTGCATGTCAGCGACAGAAAGCGAACCGTCACGGGCAGCTTTTGCCAGACGTCCCAGTTCCTTTTCAACGCCGGCAATCGACATCTGATCGGCATCACGGATAACCGGAACAACCAGACCTTTATCGGTGCCAACAGCCATACCCACATGAGCAAAGTTCTTGTAGATGATGTCGTTGCCGTCGATTTCAGCGTTAACAGCCGGAATTTCTTTCAAAGCATGGGTAACAGCTTTGGTGAAGAAGCCCATGAAGCCGAGCTTCACGCCGTGTTTCTTCTCAAAGATATCCTTGTAGCGCTTACGCAGATCCATAACCGCAGACATGTCCACTTCGTTGTAAGTGGTGAGCATGGCAGCAGTGTTCTGCGCGTCCTTCAAACGACGTGCAATGGTCTGGCGCAGACGGGTCATTTTCACGCGTTCTTCACGCACTTCATCACCAGCCGGTGAAGCTGCACGGGCAACAGCCGGAGCTGCCACAGGTGCTGCAGAAATGCCCTTGGCAATGGCATCAAGCACATCGCCTTTAAGAACCTGACCACGCTTGCCGGAACCGGCAACCTGATCAGCGCTCACGCCGCTTTCAGCCAAAAGCTTGGCAGCAGATGGTGCTGGTGCCATTGCCAAGCCCGAAGAGGCTGCAACTGGTGCTGGGGCAGCTGCAGGTGCGCTAGTGGCTGGCTTTGGAGTGGCTGCAACAGCTGCACCATCGGTGGAAATCTGGCCAAGAAGAGCGTTTACTTCAACAGTATCGCCTTCCTGTGCAGTGATTTCAGCCAGAACGCCGGCAGCGGCGGCTGGAACTTCAATCGTTACTTTATCGGTTTCCAGTTCGACAAGCGGTTCATCGAGAGCGACAGCTTCGCCGACTTTTTTGAACCATTTGCCAATGGTTGCCTCAGAGACGGATTCCCCAAGTGTAGGAACGCGGATTTCGGTGGCCATGGTTTTATCTTCCGTTGATCTCAAGTCTGAAAATTCTGATGAAAGGCGTCCGGCTCATTAAGAGCCGAGCGCATCTTCAAGGAATGCTGCAAGCTGTTCCAGATGTCTGGACATCAAGCCTGTTGCAGGTGATGCGGCAGCCGGACGACCTGTATAACGGGCGCGCGGATATTTTGCATCAATATGCGCAAGTACCCATTCCAGATAAGGCTCGATGAACGACCATGCGCCCATGTTCTTCGGCTCTTCCTGACACCATACAATTTCCGCACCGCGGAAACGCGACAGTTCATTGATGAGCGCTTTTGCCGGGAACGGATAGAGCTGCTCGACGCGCAACAGATAGATGTCGTCGATACCGCGTCTCTCACGCTCTTCGTAAAGATCATAATAGACCTTACCGGAGCAAAGAACCACACGACGGATTTTCGCATCTTTCTGCAACTTGATCGGCTGGTCTTTCAGATATTGCGCATCATCCCACAACAGACGGTGGAAGGATGAATCACCTGAAAGTTCATTCAAGGTCGAAATCGCACGCTTATGACGCAACAATGACTTTGGTGTCATCATGATCAAAGGCTTGCGGAAATCACGCTTCATCTGGCGACGCAGAATATGGAAGTAGTTGGCCGGTGTGGTGACATTGGCCACTTGCATATTGTCTTCGGCGCAAAGCTGAAGGAAGCGCTCCAGACGGGCGGATGAATGCTCAGGACCCTGACCTTCATAGCCATGCGGCAGAAGGCAAACAAGGCCGGACATACGCAACCACTTACGCTCACCGGATGAGATGAACTGGTCAAAAACCACCTGCGCACCGTTGGCGAAGTCACCAAACTGGGCTTCCCACAGAGTCAGCGCACGCGGATCAGACAATGAATAACCATATTCGTAGCCAAGCACGGCTTCTTCCGAAAGCATCGAGTTGATGGCTTCGTAGATCGCCTGACCCTTCTGAATATTATTCAGCGGAATGTAACGGTTCTGGTTTTGCTGATCATAAAGAACGGTGTGACGCTGCGAGAAGGTGCCGCGTTCGACATCCTGACCGGAAAGTCGGATCGGATTGCCTTCCGATACAAGCGTACCAAAAGCCAGCGATTCTGCCGTTGCCCAGTCAATGCCCTCACCGCTTTCAATCATCTTGGCGCGGTTGTCGAGGAAACGCTGCACCGTGCGGTGAACATTGAAATCACTTGGAACTTCAACCAGCTTTTTGCCGATTTCCTTCAGAGTTTTCAACGGCACGCCGGTTTTGCCGCGGCGCTGCTCATCTGCATTATCCGCAGTGCGCAAGCCTGTCCATGCACCGTCCAGCCAGTCAGCCTTGTTTGGCTTATAGCTCTGACCTGCTTCAAACTCTTTTTCCAGATTTTCGCGCCATTGCGCTTTCATCTGATCAATTTCTTCCTGTGTCACCAGACCTTCAGCAATCAGCTTGTCGCTATAGAGCTGCAAAGTGGTCTTGTGCGCACGGATTTCCTGATACATCAAAGGCTGGGTGAACGCAGGCTCATCACCTTCGTTGTGACCAAAGCGACGGTAGCAGAACATATCAACCACAACTGGCTTGTGGAATGTCATGCGATATTCAATCGCGACCTTGGCTGCAAATACAACAGCTTCCGGATCATCACCATTAACGTGGAAAATCGGCGCTTCGATCATCTTGGCCACATCGGACGGATATGGGGACGAACGGGAGAAAGCCGGATTAGTGGTAAAACCGATCTGGTTGTTGATGATGAAGTGAACAGTACCGGCAACGCGGTGACCGCGCAGACCGGAAAGCCCCAGACACTCAGCCACAACACCCTGACCGGCAAAAGCCGCATCACCATGAAGAAGCAATGGCAGCACTTTGGCACGTTCAGTCAACGGCACCAGATCATCACGTGTGCGGCCGACAAGCAGATCCTGCTTGGCGCGGGCTTTACCCATCACAACCGGATTGACAATTTCAAGGTGGGACGGGTTGGCTGTCAGCGACAGATGCACTTCATTGCCGTCAAATTCACGGTCAGATGATGCACCCAGATGGTACTTCACGTCGCCGGAACCTTCCACATCATCAGGAGCGTAAGAACCGCCCTTGAACTCGTGGAAAATAGCACGGTGCGGTTTGCCCATAACCTGAGAAAGCACGTTGAGGCGGCCACGGTGAGCCATACCTAACACGATTTCTTTCAAGCCCATGGAGCCGCCGCGCTTGATGATCTGCTCAAGAGCAGGGATCAGCGATTCACCGCCATCCAGACCAAAACGCTTGGTGCCTTTATATTTAACGTCGATGAACTGTTCGAAGCCTTCTGCTTCAACCAGCTTCGACAGAATTGCTTTTTTACCTTCAGGGGTAAATGCAAAACCTTTATCCGGACCTTCGATACGTTCCTGAATCCAGGCTTTTTCAGCCGGATTGGAAATGTGCATGAACTCTACGCCCATGGTGGAGCAGTAGGTGCGCTTCAAAATAGCCAGCATTTCCGGAATAGTGGCATATTCCAGACCAAGCACATTATCGATGAAAATTTTGCGATTATAATCAGCCGGTGTAAAACCGTAATTTTCCGGTTCCAGCTCATTATAAGCATCAGGCTTGTCGGCAAGACCAAGCGGATCCAGATTGGCATGCAAATGACCGCGCATACGATAAGCGCGGATCATCATAATGGCATGAACGGAATCGCGGGCTGCCTGTGTCAGCTCTTCTGCGGTCAGTGTCGCTTTCGCGCCATTGTCTGACTTAGCTTTCAGCTTGTCGGTGACGTGTTTTTCAACATCTGCCCAGTTACCGTCCAGCGCTGAAACCAGTTCGCCGCTTTCAGCAAGCGGCCAGTTCGGCTTGGTCCATGATGCTCCCTGCGCATTTTTGCGCACATCGTCAGCATCGTCATTCAGTTCTGAGAAGAAATCACGCCACTGCTGATCGACAGAGTTCGGATCATCCTGAAACTTAGCGTATAGTTCCTCAATATAATCGGCATTTCCGCCGTAAAGGAACGAAGTGAGGGCGAAAACGTCGTTAGCCTGTTCTTGCCTTGCCATAACTTATCCGGAGGCCGAGCCCCGTCTCCTCTTAGCAGTTCATCTTCGCGCGGGTTGAAAGCTTCTCCCCTCACGCGGTCAGGGCGGAACTGCGCGGCACCCCTGACATTATGGACCGTATAAAACTTCAAAAATCAGGCCGATTTAAGGGCAGTTTCATACAAATATTCAAATAGTTAGTCCGGTACTGAAAATCCTGCCTCATTGCGCAAATCCCGGCACCAGCTGAAAAGCCGGAACCGGGAAATATTTAACGAGAGCCGTTCATCCTCAGCCCTTCAGCACTTCAACGAGCGTCTTGCCAAGCTGTGCCGGTGATGGGGATACGCGGATACCCGCAGCTTCCATCGCAGCAATCTTGTCTTCCGCTCCGCCTTTACCGCCAGAAATGACGGCACCGGCGTGACCCATGGTGCGGCCTGGAGGTGCTGTACGTCCTGCGATGAAGCCAACCATTGGCTTCTTGCGGCCGCGCTTGGCTTCGTCAGCGATGAACTGTGCAGCTTCTTCTTCAGCCGAACCACCGATTTCACCGATCATGACGATCGACTTGGTTTCATCATCAGCAAGGAACATTTCCAGCATGTCGATGAATTCTGTACCCTTTACAGGGTCGCCACCAATACCAACAGCTGTTGTCTGGCCGAGGCCTTCGTTGGAGGTCTGGAACACTGCTTCATAGGTCAGTGTACCTGAGCGCGACACAACGCCAACCGAACCTTTTTTGAAGATATTGCCCGGCATAATGCCGATTTTGCATTCTTCAGGGGTCAGGATACCAGGGCAGTTAGGGCCGATGAGGCGTGATTTTGAACGGATCAGACGATCCTTCACACGCACCATGTCCATAACCGGAATACCTTCGGTGATGCAGACGATGAGGCCGATTTCAGCTTCAATCGCTTCGAGAATTGCATCTGCTGCGCCTGCTGGCGGCACATAGATCACGGAAGCATCAGCTTTGGTGCGATCTTTGGCTTCTGCAACGCTTGCAAAAATAGGCAGGGTTTCGCCGCCGGCGCCTGTCCAGGTTTCACCACCCTTTTTCGGGTGAATACCACCAACCATCTGGGTGCCGTAATAAGCCAGCGCCTGTTCGGTGTGGAATGTACCGGTTTTACCGGTCAGACCCTGTACGAGAACCTTGGTGTCCTTGTTAATCAGAATGGACATGCCTCAATTTCCCTTCACTGCTGCGACGATTTTCTGCGCCGCATCGTCGAGATCGTCAGCTGAAATAACATTCAGGCCGCTCTCGTTGATGATTTTCTTACCCAGTTCCACGTTGGTGCCTTCAAGACGCACAACGAGAGGAACTTTCAGACCAACTTCCTTAACAGCTGCGATCACGCCTTCTGCGATGATGTCGCATTTCATGATGCCGCCGAAGATGTTGACCAGAATGCCTTCAACAGCCGGATCAGCCGTGATGATTTTGAAAGCTGCAGTTACTTTTTCTTTGGTAGCGCCGCCGCCAACATCGAGGAAGTTTGCAGGTTCTGCACCGTAAAGCTTGATGATATCCATGGTGGCCATTGCAAGGCCCGCACCATTGACCATGCAGCCAATGTTGCCATCAAGCGCTACATAAGCCAGATCATATTTCGATGCTTCGATTTCCTTGGCATCTTCTTCGCTTGTGTCGCGCAGTTCCATGATATCGGCATGACGGAACAGAGCGTTGCCATCAAAAGATACCTTGGCATCCAGCACGCGTACGCGGCCGTCTGTCATGACGATGAGCGGGTTGATTTCCAACAGGCTCATGTCTTTTTCAGTGAAAGCTTTGTAAAGAACCGGGAAGAGTTTCAGTGCATCTTCACGAGCCTGACCTTCAAGCTTCAGCGCATCAGCAAGCTTGTTGGCATCTTCTGCAGTCACACCATCTTCCGGAGCAATCGCAACATTGATGATTTTTTCAGGTGTGGCTTCTGCAACAGCTTCAATATCCATGCCGCCTTCTGTGGAAACCACGAATGCAGGACGACCAACGGTACGGTCGATCAGGATCGAGAGATAGAGTTCGCGATCAATGTCTGCACCATCTTCGATGTACAAACGATTGACCTGCTTACCAGCAGGACCGGTCTGTGCGGTTACCAGTGTGTTGCCGAGCATTTCTTTTGCATTGGCAACAACTTCTTCAACCGACTTGGCAAGGCGTACACCGCCCTTTGCATCAGGGCCGAGCTCTTTGAACTTACCCTTACCTCGACCACCTGCGTGGATCTGGCTCTTGACCACATAAAGCGGACCAGGAAGCGTTTTTGCCCATTCTTCCGCCTGTTCAACGGAATAAACAGCCACACCATTGGCGATTGGCGCACCGAACGAGTGCAGCAGACGCTTGGCCTGATATTCATGAATATTCATCTGGATGTCCTTTGCGGATTTCCCGATCTCTTGTTTTCAAGGATCGTTTCAGAAAAGCTTAAAAAATGGCCGGTAGCGGATGCCATCGGCCATTTTTAGCAAATTATTTGAGTGCTGGTGCAATGCCCTTACAAGCATCGCAAAGACCGGCAACGGAAGCGACCGACTTCTCGAACTCGGCTTTTTCAGCTTCGTTCATTTCGATCTCGATGACGCGTTCAACACCGTTGGCGCCAATGATGGTCGGAACACCGACATACATGTCGTTAACGCCATACTGACCGGTGAGCTGTGCAGCAACCGGCAGAACGCGCTTCTTGTCCTTCAGGTAGGATTCAGCCATCTGGATGGCAGAAGAAGCAGGTGCGTAGAATGCAGAACCGGTCTTCAGCAGACCAACGATTTCTGCGCCGCCGTCACGGGTACGCTGAACGATCTGGTCCAGCTTTTCCTGGCTTGTCCAGCCCATCTTCACCAGATCCGGCAAAGGAATACCGGCAACGGTGGAGTAACGGGTCAGCGGAACCATGGTGTCGCCGTGGCCGCCCAGCACGAATGCTGTAACGTCTTCAACGGAAACTTTAAATTCTTCGGAGAGGAAGTAGCGGAAACGTGCGCTATCCAGAACACCGGCCATACCGACAACCTTGTTGGCTGGCAGACCGGAGAATTTCTGCAATGCCCAAACCATCGCATCGAGCGGGTTGGTGATGCAGATAACAAAAGCGTCAGGTGCGTACTGCTTAATGCCGGCACCGACCTGCTCCATAACCTTCAGGTTGATACCCAAAAGATCATCGCGGCTCATGCCCGGCTTACGCGGTACACCTGCGGTCACGATTACAACATCAGCGCCTGCGATGTCCTTATAATCGTTGGTACCGGAATAATTCGCATCAAAACCATCAACAGGTGACGATTCTGCAATATCAAGCCCCTTACCCTGCGGGATACCTTCAGCAATATCGAACAATACGACATCACCGAGTTCTTTCAGGCCGGCCAAATGAGCCAGCGTACCGCCGATCATACCAGAACCAATTAGGGCAATCTTGCTGCGTGCCATGTTAGTTTCTTTCCTCAAGCTGTGATTCACAGAAACGCCGAAACAAGCTCCGGCGACAGCCCGGAAATAGCTTTAGCGCTGATGCTCACTAAGCTCTTTCCGGGAATAACTCAACTAATAAATTTCACCTCAATGATTTCAATCGGTTAGATTTATAAGTTCTTACGTAAGCGTCAAAATTTTGATTCTCTAAAGAGCTTTTTTGTACTTCAAAAACCAAAAAATCGAATGAAATGGTGCGGGATGATTTCAGCAAAATTGTGACCTCCGGACAGGTTTCCGGACGTCTTTAAAATCTGAAACAGGCAGCTGTTTCATGCTGTTAACAGATCTTCGAATTGCTCAAACCTCCCAAGTTCAATCCGGCAATACGCACAAAAAATCATGCCATATTCCCGTTCAGACATTAGAGCCCATGTGCCGGACCTGGCATACAAAGGTCGCTCTAACACTTTAAAATTAGAGCATAATTCTACCTTAAACTGATCCAAGTTTAAGGAATTATGCTCTAGCCTGATTAACCTCAACTCCCGTATAAAATCCCGCGGCATCACCTTGTGACTTTATACATTTAAAGCAGTAAGCCCTGCCTTCAATCCTCATTTAAGCAGCGCATCTACCAAGACAATTGCCTGCATCCGATAAAACCGGAAAGAATTCCAGTTCTACGAAAGCATTAGAGCAGTTTTATAAGACAAATATGAAACCGGTTTTTGTCTTTAAAAACTGCGGTATTATCGGCAATGAAGCGACTGATCAGTTCAGCACCAATATAATCGCTCTGCCCGGCCATTCACGACCTCAACAATGAGCCACAAAAGCCGTTTTACCGGCTCTTTTGTAGCTTTCATATATTAGAATAGAGCAGTTATCACAAAATCACAACCAGCGACAGACGCAGCCCGTTCACCCTATTGTGACGGGCAATTCAGCTCAAAATTCCAGCTTAAGCAGGCTCCACCGCCGCCAGATATTCCGCACTCTGCATTTCAAATAAACGTGAGGCGGTGCGGTCAAACTCGAAAGCTTCTGTTCCCGAACGCGCTATATAAAGTTTCTCAGGCGCAGCCTCTGCCGAGACAAACAATTTTGCGTGATGATCGTACAAAGTATCAATCAACAAAATGAAGCGCTTGGCTTCATTGCGTTTTGCCAGATCAAGCACCGGTACATGATCGAGAAAAATCGTCGGAAACTGGCTGACAACGGCAATATAATCCGCAGCAGCCAGCGGCTTGGCGCATAATTCATCAAAGGAAAACCGTGCGGCACCGGCAACACTGCGTGAAGCAATAATTTCACGCCCCTTAATGCGAATGATCGCCTGCTCTTCCTTTGCGCCTGCTTTCTGCGCTTCCCAGGCCTCATCCATTTGCCTGTCGGCATCATCACTTAAAGGCGTAAGATAGACCGGCTGAAGATCAAGCTTTTCCAGACGATAATCAGTGCGGGAATCCAGATTGATCACACGTACATATTGCTTGAGCAAAGTGATGAACGGTAAAAAGAGCTGGCGGTTCAAGCCATTGCGGTAAAGATTATCAGGCGCAACATTGGAGGTGGCGATCAGCACCACGCCGCGCTCAAAAAGAGCCGCAAACAAGCGTGACAAGATCATCGCGTCAGTTATATCGGTGACGGTAAACTCGTCAAAGCACAAAACCCAAGCCTGCTCGCTTAAAGCCTCGGCAACCGGCAGGATCGGATCTTCAATTTTGGTAGTGCCATTTTTAAAGGCCTGACGATGGGCATGAATACGATCATGCACATCGGCCATAAAATCATTGAAATGCGCACGGCGCTTGCGCTCAATCGGCAAGAGCTGAAAGAACATATTCATCAGCATAGTTTTGCCGCGGCCAACCTCACCATGGACATAAAGCCCCTGAATGAGAGCTTGCGTCTCTTTATTACGCCCGAACAACCACCCCAGCGCACTGGACTTACGCGATAATCGTTTGTTGCAAATAGCATTAATCAGCTGATCATAAAGATCTGTCAGTTCCAGCTGGGCTGGGTCATTATCCACATCACCGGCCTGAACCATGGC
>JAEWHQ010000306.1 GCA_023387715.1 Pseudomonadota bacterium
CCTTTTATCTGGCCGTAAGCCCGAGCCTTTTTGGTGACATTGCCAATCGCATCCAGTCAACCGGCTTGATTACGGACGAAACCCGCATCATCGTTGAAAAGCCGATTGGCCGCGATCTGGCCTCTGCCAAAGTGCTGAATGACACCATCGGCAGCGTTTTCCGTGAAGATCAGATTTTCCGTATCGACCATTATTTGGGCAAAGAAACAGTTCAGAACCTGATGGCATTGCGTTTTGCCAATGCGCTTTATGAGCCATTATGGAATTCTGCCCATATCGATCATGTCCAGATCACAGTTGCTGAAACTGTCGGGCTGGAAGGCCGTGCCGGTTATTATGATACGGCTGGCGCATTGCGCGACATGGTGCAAAACCACATGTTGCAGCTTTTGTGCCTTGTCGCGATGGAGCCGCCATCATCAATGGATGCGACCGCTGTTCATGATGAAAAGGTCAAGGTTCTGCGCTCTCTAGCGCCAATAACGGAAGCCAATTGTGAAGAAGTGACTGTGCGCGGCCAATATCGCGCCGGTGCCTCTGCGGGCGGCCCTGTCAAAGGCTATCTTGATGATTTAGGCGCAGAAAACAGCAATGCAGAAACTTTTGTCGCCATCAAAGCCGAGATCGAAAACTGGCGCTGGGCGGGTGTGCCTTTCTATATGCGCACCGGCAAGCGGCTGGCAGCACGCGTTTCTGAAATTGTTGTGACCTTCAAACAGATCCCGCATTCGATCTTTGGCGATGAAGCCGGACGCGTCATGGCTAACCAGCTGGTTATTCGTTTGCAGCCGGATGAAGGGGTCAAACAATGGCTGATGATCAAGGATCCGGGCCCGGGCGGCATGCGTTTGCGCCATGTGCCATTGGATATGAGTTTTGCAGCATCATTTAATGAACGTAACCCCGATGCATATGAACGTCTGCTAACTGACGTGGTACGTGGTAATCAAACTTTGTTTATGCGCCGTGATGAGGTAGAAGCGGCATGGCGGTGGGTTGATCCTATCCTTCAAGGATGGAACAATAGCGGCCAGCAGGTACAAGGTTATACCGCAGGAACGTGGGGTCCGAGTGCTTCGATCGCCTTGATCGAACGTGACGGCCGCACATGGCACGACAGTTTGTAACGTTAATGTAAAGGGAAAGAAATGAGCATCGAACGGCACGATTTCAGCAATAGTTCTGATCTGGCGGAGGCGCTGGCAACTGCTATAGCTGAAAAGCTTGACGAGGCTATTCAGGCTCGCGGCCATTCTGTGCTTGCTGTTTCAGGCGGCACAACGCCAAAGCGTCTGTTTGAAGTTCTTTCCCGCAAAAATATCGACTGGAATCTGGTCACCATCACACTGGTTGATGAGCGTTTTATCAGCCCCGACCACGAGCGTTCAAACGAGAAACTCGTGCGGGATCATTTGCTCAACAATCAGGCAGGTGTTGCCAAGTTCATCGGCCTCTACAACCCTGCGGCCACCGCTGAAACGGCAGGTATTGCTGCGGCAAACCGTATCAGTGCTTTGCCGCGTCCGTTTGACGTGGTGGTTTTGGGTATGGGGCTTGATGCGCACACGGCTTCATTCTTCCCCGGTGGTGACCGGTTGGATCAAGCACTTGATCCGAATGAAAAAGCCTTGGTGGTTCCGATGCAGGCAGAAGGTGCGGGAGAGCGCCGCCTGACATTGACACTGCCATTGCTGGTCGAAGCCAGAATGTTGGTAATGCACATTGAAGGCAACGACAAACTAACCGTACTGGATGAAGCGCTGGCCTGCGAAGACTCAATGAAAAAGCCGGTTCGCGCTGTTTTCCAACATGCCAAAACACCGGTTCAGCTGTACTGGGCGCCGTAAAGCGCCTGTAAACACGACAGATTATGGCCGGCATTATTAACTGTCCCCGTTAGCCAACACGGGCGACGGACGAGGAGTTATTGATGAGCGCACATAAAACACTGTCAGCAATTACCAATCATATTATTGAGCGCTCGAAGCCGACCCGCGAAACCTATCTTGGTCATATGCGGGCGGCAGCGTCCAAATCACCCAAGCGCGGCGCATTAGGCTGCGCCAATCTCGCCCATGGTTTTGCCGCCTGCTCCTCTGCCGACAAAGCAGCGCTGGCTGCTGATATTGTGCCAAACTTAGGCATTATCACTGCCTATAATGATATGCTTTCAGCCCATCAACCATTTGAAACCTATCCGGCGCTGATCAAACAAGCAGCGCGTGAAGCGGGCGGTGTTGCACAAGTGGCAGGCGGCGTGCCTGCCATGTGCGATGGTGTCACGCAAGGTTTTGCCGGCATGGAATTGTCGCTTTTTTCACGCGATGTCATTGCCATGGCAACCGCTGTCGGCCTTTCGCACGACATGTTTGATGCTGCCATTTATTTAGGCGTTTGCGACAAGATTGTACCCGGTCTTGTGATCGGCGCTTTGTCCTTTGGCCATTTACCTGCGGTTTTTGTGCCGGCAGGGCCAATGACTTCCGGCCTTTCCAATGATGAAAAAGCCAAGACCCGTCAGCTTTATGCCGAAGGTAAAGTGGGACGTGCGGAACTGTTGGAATCCGAATCAAAATCGTATCATGGTCCGGGCACCTGCACTTTCTACGGCACCGCCAATTCCAACCAGATGCTGATGGAAATCATGGGGTTGCATATTCCTGGTGCAAGCTTCATCAATCCGGGCACGCCATTGCGCGATGCCTTGACCAAAGAAGCCACCAAACGCGCACTTGCCATCACCGCTTGCGGCAATCACTACACGCCGGTTGGCGAAATGCTCGATGAGCGCGCTTTCGTCAACGGGGTTGTCGGTTTGAACGCGACAGGCGGCTCCACTAACCACACCATTCATTTGATTGCGATGGCAGCAGCAGCTGGCATCAAGCTGACATGGCAGGATATTTCAGATATTTCTGACCTCGTGCCCTTGCTGGCACGCGTTTATCCGAATGGTCTGGCCGATGTGAACCATTTTCACGCTGCTGGCGGCATGGGCTTTATGATCCGTGAATTGCTTGATGCCGGCTTGCTGCATGAAGATGTGCGCACCGTCTGGGGCGAAGGTTTGCGCGATTACACCATCGAACCAAAGCTTGGAGAAAATGGTCGAGTGGTGCGCGATGCAGCGCCTGCGATCAGTGGTGACGCTAAAATTCTGGCCAAAGCCGATCAGGGTTTTCAGCCTAATGGCGGCATTAAAGTGCTGAGCGGCAATATCGGTAACGCGATTATCAAAATCTCCGCAGTCAAAGCCGACCGCCACATTATCGAAGCGCCTGCCAAGGTTTTCCACGATCAGGAAGACATGCAGGCAGCCTTTAAAGCTGGCACATTAACCGGCGATTTTATCGCTGTGGTGCGTTATCAGGGGCCAAAAGCCAACGGCATGCCGGAATTGCACCGTCTGATGACTGTGCTGGGCATTTTGCAAGATCGCGGCCAGCGTGTGGCGCTTGTTACAGATGGTCGTTTATCGGGAGCATCGGGCAAAGTGCCATCCGCTATTCATGTAACACCAGAAGCACTTGATAGCGGTATCATCGGCAAAATTGAAGATGGCGACATCATCCGCCTTGATGCACAGGCGGGCACGCTGGATGTGCTGGTTGCTGCGGATGTGCTTCAGCAGCGCATCAGCTCCGCGCCGGATTTATCTGCCAATCAATTTGGCATGGGGCGTGAATTATTCACTGCCTTCCGCAATATTGCCGGTCGTGCCGATCTGGGTGCCAGCGTCTTTTAACAAATAAAAAAGGCGGCTTATGAAACCATAAGCCGCCCTTTTGTTACTTTATAATCTTAGAACTTCGGTGCAGGCACATTGGCTGCACGGCAGGCTGCAACAAGTGTGTTTGCCATCAGCATAGCAATTGTCATTGGGCCAACACCACCCGGTACCGGCGTAATGGCGCCAGCGATTTTTTCAGCGCTGTCAAAATCCACATCACCTACAAGACGGGTTTTGCCCTCGCCTTTTTCCGGTGCAGGGATGCGGTTGATGCCCACATCAATAACAGTCGCACCCGGCTTGACCCAATCCCCTTTGACCATCTGCGGGCGGCCAACGGCAGCAACGAGAATATCGGCGCTGCGTGCCAGATCTTCCAGATTTTTGGTGCGGCTATGAGCAACGGTAACTGTTGCATTAGCGCTCAACAGCAGGTTGAACATCGGCTTACCAACAATGTTGGAACGTCCGATAACCACGGCGGTCAGGCCGGAAAGATCATGCCCGTGCTGACGCTCAATCATAATCATCGCACCTGCCGGTGTGCATGGCACAAAAGCAGAAGCGGCATCACCGGCACCCAGCTTTCCGACATTGATATAATGGAAACCATCCACATCTTTATCCGGATTGATCGCCTGAATAACCAGACTTTCATCAATATGTTTCGGCAGTGGCAATTGCACCAAAATGCCGTGAATGGCCGGATCATTGTTCAGCTCATCGATCAGAGCCAGTAATTGCTGCTCAGTGGCTGTTTCTGCCAAAGTGTGCTGCACGGAATGAAAACCACATTCCTTGGCTTTGCGACCCTTAGAGGCCACATAGACCTGAGAGGCCGGATCTTCACCAACGATGACAACAGCAATACCCGGTGTCACTTTCGTGGCGGCAATCAGCTTTTCCGTTTCACTTTTGACGGTTGAAATAACATCCTCAGCAAGCAACTTGCCATCGATCAGTTTTGCCATATCCGAAACTCCGTTCGCGGCTTGGTCTTGTGATCTTAGATTTAAGAATAGAAAAAGACCTGAACGCATAAGGCGACAGGACAGGACGATTCCACTCTCGATTGATTAAGCCTTTGCCATACGCCGGAAGCCTTAAAATAACAACTCCCCATTCTTAAACAACGGCAAGAAAGGCAAATGCACCTCATGCACTCTTGACCCGCTTCCGCCATAGCGGCAAAGTGCAGCCGGTTCTTTTATAGCGGAAATAAACATTATGAATCTCAAGGTTGTACTGGTCGGTTGCGGAAATATGGGTTTTGCCATGCTGAAAGGCTGGGTCAACCAAGGCGCATTACAACCTGAAGATATTTATGTTGTCGAACCAACAGAAATATTACGCCAGAAAGCCCAGAGCCTTGGCGTTCATGCGCTGCAGAGCGCTGACAATCTGCCACAGGATTTCGACCCGGCCTTCATCATTTTGGCGGTTAAACCGCAGGTGATGGCGGATGTTCTGCCCAGCTACCAGCAATTTAGCCCGAAGGCTGCTTTTTTGAGCGTTGCCGCAGGTATTCCGGTGGCACAATTTGAGACAATTTTAGGCGGCAACACTGCCGTCATCCGTTGTATGCCAAACACCCCTGCCGCAATTGGTCAGGGTATGCTGGTGACCTATGCCAATAAGAATGTCAGCGCTGCACAGGCTGAATTTGTCAAAACTTTGCTTAGCACCAGCGGTGCTGTTGCAAGCGTTGATGATGAAGCGCAAATGGATGCAGTCACCGCTGTTTCAGGCTCAGGGCCTGCCTATGTGTTTTATTTCATCGAAGCCTTAACCGAAGCGGGTGTGAAGGCTGGTCTGCCGCGTGAAACAGCAAGCCTGCTGGCAATGCAGACCATTGCCGGAGCCGGAGCCTTAGCGTCGCAATCAAACGAAGATCCGGCGGAACTCCGCCGTCAGGTGACAAGCCCCAACGGCACCACCGCAGCAGCGCTTGATGTTTTAATGGCTGGCGAAATGCAAGACATCATCAATAAAGCAGTGGATGCTGCGCGTTTGCGCTCGGAAGAACTCGGACGTAGCTGATGAGGGTGTGTAACATTTTTTCATACTGACTGCGCTCACTCTAATATTTTTCTCACGCATGTCTTTATCCCAAAACCGGTGCCCACTTTTGGGAGACATGCTTTAGCGCTTCAAGCGCGGTGAAGCAGCAATCAATGCTTTGGTAATTATCGTTTGCGGATTGTCAAGAATATCGGCTGCCCGCCCGTATTCAACAATTTTGCCCTCATCAATCACTGCAATTTTGTGCGCTATCTTTTTCGCCACCGCCAAATCATGGGTAATGAAGAGATATGAAGTTTGGTCTTGCGCCTGAATGTCTTGCAGCAAATCCAAAATATGAGCGCGCACCGAAACATCAAGCGAAGCCACCGCTTCATCCAGCACAATCAGCTCAGGCTTGGTTGCCAATGCACGGGCGATAGCAATGCGCTGCCGCTGCCCGCCGGACACCTCATGCACATGTCTTGTAATGAGTGCGGGATCGAGCGCCACACGATTTAAAAGCTGCGTTATCATAATCGCACGCTGATGCACTTCGCGAATGCCATGAATGCGTAACGGCTCATCCAATAAAGTGCAGATTGTCGAATGCGGGTTAAAAGCAGCCAACGGGTCTTGAAACACCATCTGCATTTTAGCGCGCATTTGGCGCAAAGGCTTACCTTGCAATGCCAGCCAGTCAGCCCCGTTAAAGCTGATTTGCCCTCTCTGCGGCTTCATCAAACGCAGTAAAATACGCGCAAGCGTTGATTTTCCACTGCCCGACCCACCAACCAGCGCTAAAGTTTCACCGCGGCTGATTGAAAGGCTGACATCATTGAGAATAAGCTTATTGGTGCCGGTAAAGCTGAATTTCAGCCCCTCAGCCTGCAAGATCACTTTATCTGTCATGCCGCACTCCCGTCATCCAATGTCAGGCAATGGGCGATCAGCATTTTGGTGTAATCATCGGACGGATGGTTCAACACCTGCTCGTGCGCGCCTATTTCCACCAGTTGCGCCTGGTTAAAGACCGCCAAACGATCTGCAAATTGCGAGGCAAGCGCAATATCATGGGTGATAAAAAGCAGTGTCATATCTGTCTGTCCCACCAGTCCTTCCAGCAGGCTGACAATTTCACCCTGCACGATTGTATCAAGCGCACTGGTTGGCTCATCCGCAATTAATAATTTCGGCGCTGCCGCAATAGCAGCAGCAATGGCCACGCGCTGTTTCTGCCCGCCCGACAACTGATGCGGATAGCGTTGCAAAGCGGCCTTTGGCTCTGGTATCTGCACGCGGTTCAGTAAGTCAGCAGCTTCACCAAGCGCTTGAGCTTTAGATAAGCCTTGATGGATAGTGATGATTTCAGCCAATTGGTTGCCGATTGACATCACCGGATCAAAACTGGCGGACGGATTTTGAAAAACAAAACCAATATCGCGCCCTGTTTTTGGTTTGCCCCCAAAACCCTGCCAGTCAATCTGGCCGGTTAATTTGCTATTGAACGGCAATAATCCTGCCAGCGCATAGGCAAAAGTGCTTTTGCCCGAACCGCTTTCACCGATAATTGCCAGTTTTTCACCAGTCTGAATATCAAGACTGATATTTTGCAACGCATGGACATCACCATATTGCACCGACAGATTGTTGATTGCAGCCAGTTTACTCATCGCGCTTAAAACCTTCGCCGATCAGATAAACACCGATGACGGTCAAAACCAGCGCAATGCCCGGCACAACCGACAAGAAAGGGGCTGAGCGCAAAACTGTGCGGCCTTCTGAAATCATCGCGCCCCATGTTACGCGGTTTGGATCACCCAAACCTAAAAAGGAAAGTGCCGCTTCAGTTAAAATAGCACCGGCAACAATAACGGGTGCAAGAGCAAAAACCGGTGCCAGCGCGTGAGGCAATATTTGTTTACAGGCAATTTCCACCGGATGCATGCCGATAACTTTGGCACTTGCGACAAAGTCACGTTCCCGAAGCGATAAAACCTGCCCGCGCACCAGACGTGCGGCTTGCGTCCAGCTGGATAGAGTGATTGCCACCACAATCATACCAATCGAAGGGCCAAACAGGCTGACCAGTGCCAGCGCCAGCAAAAAACCCGGTACGGTTTGAAATGCTTCTGTAATCCGCATCAGAGCTTCGTCGATCAGACCACCGGCAAATCCGGCAGCAACGCCAACCAGACTGCCGATCAGAATGGCAGAGAAACTAGCGGCCAGACCAATCACCAATGATGTGCGCGCACCATAAAATAACTGCGCCAGCACATCACGGCCAAGCCGGTCAGTGCCTAACGGAAAGCTGCTATTTTCAAACGGCAGCAATAAAGGGCTCGCCACAATACTCAACGGATCATTTGGATAAAAAACCGGAGCCAACAGCGCAGCAAGCAGCAAAAAGACCAGCAGCCCGAACCCCAACCAAAACTCGACCGAGAGATTAACTCCTTTATTCATGCCGCATCTCCGGCCTTAGCAATGCGCGGATCAAGCCATGAATAAAACAGGTCAGTGATAAAATTGACGATAATCACCATCAATGCGCTGATGAGAATAATGCCCATCAACAAAGCTGTATCGCGTGCAGTCACCGCTTCCTGCGCCAAGCGCCCAAGCCCCGGAATGGCAAATACACTTTCAATCACCACCGAACCGCCAAGCATGGTGGCAGCTTGCAGCCCCAACATTGTCACCAGCGGCAGCAAAGCATTACGCACCACATGGCGCCATAAAATGCGCCGTTCCGAAAGCCCGCGTGCGCGTAAAGCGCCGACAAAATCCATCTGCCAGACCTGCCCCATCGCGCTGCGCATCACCCGCAAATAAAGTGCAAGATAAATCATCGACAAAGACAAAACCGGCAAGGTCAGATGACGCACAATATCAAGCGCACGCGCCAGTCCATGCTTGCCCGATGCAATGGTTTCCACCCCGCCGGAAGGAAACCAGCGCAGAGAAATAGAAAAAAAGATGATCAGCACCAGTGCCAGCCAAAAACCCGGCACGGCATAAAGTGCGAGCGACGCAGCCGACAAAAACCGGTCGCGAAAACTACCAGGTTTTGCACCAGCATAAATGCCAAGCAATGAACCGATGAAAAAAGACAAAGCGGTAGAGGCGCCCATCAGCAGCAAAGTGTTGGGCAAGCGCTCTACAATAATATCGAGAATGGGGCGTGAAAAAGCGACCGACCAGCCAAGATTGCCCTGCGCCAGACTGGATAAATAGACCTGCAAACGGCGGCTTAAAGATTGGTCCAAGCCCCATTGCGCGCGCAGCTCATCCATCATCGCCGCATCACCGCCAAGCGAAACCGCATAGGCATCCACCGCATCACCGGGTGCGGCTTCCATTAATAAAAAAGCACCAATAACAACAACCAGCAGCACAATCATGCTGCTGGCCATTCGTCTCATCAGTCGTCCAACCAAAGGTAAGCGTATCCGGGGCTGATTAAATGTCACGCTTGTTCAATTCTCTAATCCTGCCGCACCCAGACATTTGACCAGTTTGACGTAGCCCAACGCGGATTATCAGCAATATTGCGCACGCGGTCACGTGCAACGGTAATAAAGCCCCATTCTGCCACATTGATCAATGGCAGATCGTCCTCAACCAAGGCCTGAAACTGGTGATAAAGCGCGGTGCGCGCTGTTTCATCAATGGTTTTGGCCGCACTTGCGATAATTTTATCCATTTCCGCATTGGCATAGCCGCCCTGATTGGAGAAAGGCACACCGGCAGGCAAGCCGCTTTCCACCAGAATTGTGGTCGAAATAGCCGGATCACCACGATAAACCGGCGGCGCAACGGCCAGATCAAAATCATGATCCGTATAGACCGCCTTTTGATGCGCGGCAGAATCATTATTGACAAGGCGAGCATCAATGCCGATGGCCGCCAGAGCCTGACGCAGATAATCGCCAAACTGGCGGGTTTCATTGAAATAAGGTGCCGGCAGTAGTTTCAGCGAGAAGCGCACACCATCACTGCCGCGCTTATAGCCGGCATCATCAAGAAGCTGATTGGCTTTTGCCACATCAAACGGATAGGCCGCCACTTTGTCGGTGTAGAATTGCTTATCATAACGCGGCACAGGCCCCGTTGAACTTTGCGCATAGCCCAAAAAGATCGTGTTAACGACAAAATCACGGTCAATCGCATGGGCAATAGCGCGGCGCACCTGCACATCCGCCAGTTCTTTGCGGCGATGATTGATCTCAACCACAAGCTGATAGGTCAGCGCTTCATAGCCTTTGGAAATGACACTCAGACCCGGCACTTTGCCAATGCGAGCCAGATCGGCCAAAGGCACGGCAGAAAATGCCGCCAGATCAATTTCTTCTGCTTCCAACGCACCGGCCGCAGCCGAGCGATCCGCCAGCACGCGGTAGATAATTTCATCTAAATATGGCTCGCCCTCGCCCCAATAATTTTCATTGCGGGTCAGGCGATAATATTCACCGGCTTTATGCTCGGCATATTTAAACGGACCAGTACCAACCAGCTGTTCATTGGCCGGATTACTCGCAATATCTGTACCACTATAAACATGCGCAGGAAGCACACTACTTAAAGCAGGCAAAGCATTGCGGATCAGCTGAAAAGGAGTTGGCGTCGAAAACTTAAAAATCGCGGTATGATCATCCGGCGTTTCAACAGCTTCCAGATCTTTAAACACCACACGGCCAAGATTTTGCAGCTTCTTCCAGACTTCCAATGCCGAGAAAGCCACATCGGCAGAGGTGAATGGCTTACCGTCATGCCAGCTGACATTTTCACGCAAACGGAATGTCGCGCTCAAACCATCATCCGAACCTTCCCATGAAAGTGCAAGACGCGGCGCCAAGCCGTTTTCACCATCAAATGAAGCCTCAGCCAATGGCTCAATCACTTTACTCGCGACAAAAAACACACCATTGGAAGCAACAATTGCCGGATTAAGATTACGCGGCTCAGAATCAGCCGCCACCACCAACCGGCCGCCCCGCGTCACGGTTTCGCTTTGGGCAAAGGCTTTGCTGCTCAAAGACGTAGATGCCAAAAGCGCCGATGCACCAATGAGAAAATTCCGCCGTGACAATGATAAATCGCGCATAATCTTTAAAATTCCCCGCCTATAATAAGCAAATACGCCATCGGCCACATTATTGCCTTAAAACGCAACTGCCCCTATCGAAAGTGCCATAGCAAAATAGTGCTTTTTTCTTATCA
>JAEWHQ010000353.1 GCA_023387715.1 Pseudomonadota bacterium
AATAATAGTCAGTCCGGATTTCAGAACGTCGGAAACAACCTGCACCAGCCCAAGCCTGGCAAGTGACAAGTTTGTATCGTTAACCTTGATAAAACGTAAATCTTGGTTTTCTGAACCTTTATTCCATTGAGAATGGAACGCAGAAGCCAGGTCATACAGGTAAAAAGCCAGTCTATGCGGCTCCTGATGGCTAGAAGCCGCTTCAATAAGACGCGGATATTCTGCCAGCTTACGGATCAAGGCCAGTTCACTTTCGTCCGTTAAAAGACTTAAATGCGCCGCAAGTGATTCTTTTTCTATTGTCTCAATGCCCAATTGTTCCCGTGCCTGACGGAATACTGAATGGCAACGCGCCGATGCATATTGAACATAGAAAACCGGATTGTCTTTTGACTGTTCGGTAACCTTGGCAAAGTCAAAATCAAGTGCCACATCGCTCTTGCGATAAAGCATCATGAAGCGCACCGGATCACGGCCAACTTCATCCACCACATCACGCAGTGTAATGAACTCGCCTGCACGCTTCGACATGCGCACCGGCTCGCCGTTGCGCAGCAGTTTGACCATCTGGCAAAGCAGCACAGTCAGCTTGGCTTTACCTTCAGATACAGCGCGTGCCACAGCTTCCAGACGTTTGACATAGCCGCCATGGTCTGCGCCCAGCACATAGATCATCTCATCAAAACCGCGATCATACTTATCTTTGAAATAAGCAACGTCAGCAGCAAAATAGGTGAATGAGCCGTCAGACTTCATCAAAGCGCGGTCGATATCATCGCCCACTTCGGTGGAGCGGAACAAAGTCTGCTCGCGATCTTCCCAATCATCCGGCAACTGGCCTTTTGGCGGTGGCAGCTTGCCCTTATAGACATGACCTTTCATGGTCAGGTCATTGATGGTTGAGCGGATGGCCTGCGCATGATTGGCGTGCAGTGTTTTTTCCGAATAGAAAAGATCATGGCGCACATTCAGTGCTTCAAGATCAGCGCGGATCATATCCATCATCGCTTTGATGGTGCGTTCTTTCAAAATCTCAAGACGCTCATCTTCCTGCATTTCAAGCAACTTATTGCCGAATTCTTCAGCCAGCGCCTGACCGACAGGAACGAGATAATCGCCCGGATAAAGACCAGCCGGAATTTCACCGATATCTTCACCCAACGCTTCGCGGTAACGCAAGAAAGCAGATTTTGCCACAACATCAATCTGCGCACCCGCATCGTTGATGTAATATTCTTTAGTGACATCATAGCCGCTGAAGGACAAAAGATTGGCCAGCACATCGCCGACAACCGCACCACGGCAATGGCCGACATGCATCGGGCCTGTTGGGTTAGCGGAGACATATTCCACATTGACCTTAGTGCCTTTACCCAAAGCCGAGCGACCATAATCAGTGCCGGAAGCCAACATTGTGCCAAGGCCGCGCTGCCAATAGGCAGGTTTCAAACGCAAGTTAATAAAGCCGGGACCTGCAACATCAACCGACTCAACATCGCTGTCCTGACGCAAAGCACCTGCAATTTCTTCAGCCAGCTCGCGTGGATTTTTACCAACTGCCTTAGATAAAACCATCGCCGCATTGGTGGCAATATCACCATGGCTTGCATCGCGCGGCGGCTCAACACCAACGCGTGAAAGGTCTAAATCACCACCGTCTTTTGCTTTAAGATCAATGTCTTGCAGCGTTTTTTTGATACGTTCATCGAAATCTGTAAAGATATTCATGATCTGTCCTGTTTCGCAGAGGCACTCATCTTTTCAAGCTACCTCTCATGCATAAAATTCTCATAGCAACCAGCAAGCTTTTGCTAACTCTTATCGATCGCGCTTAAAATCTTTTCCGCCCGATTAAGCCAATTCATCTGTTTGGTCAAACAATCGTCGATGCTCACGCAAAGCATAATTGTCGGTCATACCGGAGATGAAGTCAGCAATATGTCTGGCTTTCTGAAGTTTTTCCAAGCCTTCCATCTTGGCCTGCCACTCATCGGGCATCTTTTCAGGGCTTGCCTGATAGAGATCAAACAAGTCCTGCACAACCTTGTCAGCGATCCTTCGTCGTCGGACAACGCTTTCGTGGAAATACAGATTTTTAAACAAGTAACGCTTCAACTCGCGCTCCTGCTCAAACATCGCTGGCGAAAAACCAACCAAAGCTGAAGAATGGTTACGCACATCCTCAATGGATTGCGGCTGCAATGCCTCAATACGGCGGCGCGCTTCCTTGATCACATCCTCAACCATGACAGTAATCTGGCGGCGCACCAGTTCATAACCAACGCGCGCATCATCAAGATCTGGATATTTGCCCCGCACAATCGCAATCAAATCACGGGTAAGCCGGACATCTTCCAAGCCTTCCAATGTCAAAAGCCCTGCCCGCAAGCCATCATCAATATCATGGGCATTATAGGCTATATCATCTGCGATGGCTGCGCACTGCGCTTCCAGACTTGCAAAACTATCAAGCCGCAGATCATATTTACAGTTAAAATCAAGGATCGGCTGCGGTACAATCTCTTCCCCCGCATGAGCGCCCGTCAGCGGCCCATTATGCTTGACCAAACCTTCGAGTGTCTCCCAGCTGAGGTTCAGCCCGTCAAATTCCGCATAGCGATGTTCAAGCTTGGTGACGATGCGCAATGACTGCGCATTATGGTCAAAGCCGCCATAATCCTTCATCCGCTCATTCAGCGTATCTTCGCCGGTATGACCAAAGGGTGTGTGACCAAAGTCATGCACCAAGGCCACGGCTTCGGCCAAATCTTCATCCAGCCGCAAGGCACGCGCCAATGCCCGGGCAATTTGCGCCACTTCAATCGTATGGGTCAAGCGGGTGCGGTAATGGTCGCCTTCATGCGCGATAAAAACTTGGGTTTTATGCTTCAAACGACGAAACGCATTGGAATGGATAATGCGGTCACGGTCGCGCTGATAGGGCGTGCGCGTCGGACTATCGGCTTCAGGCACCAAGCGCCCACGGCTTTTAGCCGGATCAGAGGCATAGCTCGCCCGCTCCCGATAGCCAAAACCAATTCCGTCCAAATTGTCCATTTTATCGCCTGCACTTCACTTTAATGTTGATTGCTTCGCGCAAATTGTCATGCCGCTTTCTATAGTACAAACATATTTCTGTCGCTTAAACTTTGATAAACGACATGTAATCACCATTGACACTTTACCGGTCAGTTCTTAGCTATCATAGATATGACATAAGTTGTGCTGCGATATTATGATAATAGACGCAGATTTTTATCCGGAGCAAACCATGACGGGTATATCCGTATCAGATTCAGCCGCCAAGCGGATCGCTAAAATTCTCAGCAGTGAACCTGATAAATCAGCTTTGCGCGTTTCTGTTGAAGGCGGCGGCTGCACCGGTTTTTCATATAAATATGAACTGGTGAGCGAACAAGAAGATGATGATCTGGTGATTGAAAACGCCGGATCAAAAGTACTGATCGATGCGATCTCTCTGCCTTATCTCGATGGCTCGGTGATTGATTTTGTCGATGATCTGATGGGACAGTCGTTCCAGATCCAAAATCCAAATGCCACCAGCTCTTGCGGCTGCGGCACCAGCTTCTCGATCTAAGCTGATTTTAAAAGCCTGATTGCGGGCTGATTTATCTGTGGCAAGCGCAACCATTCCCCCTATAGCGCTTGCCGTTCTCCTCACAATTCTCTATTCCTAATGTCATGAAAATAGCGACATGGAATATTAACGGCGTTAAAGCGCGTATCGACAATCTTCTGCATTGGCTGGAAGAATCATCCCCTGATATTGCCTGTTTGCAGGAAATCAAATCGGTGGATGAATTATTTCCGCGCATGGAGATTGAAGCGCTCGGCTATCACGTGGAAACCCACGGACAGAAAGGCTTTAACGGCGTCGCCATTCTCTCCAAGAAAACACCTGATGAAGTGACCCGCGGCTTGCCGGGCGATGACAGTGATGAGCAATCACGCTTTATTCAGGCGCAATTTTCAACCGATCAAGGCGTTTTGCGCGTTGTTTCGCTTTATCTGCCTAACGGCAATCCGGTTGATACGGAAAAATACCCATACAAGCTTTCATGGATGAAGCGCCTGAACGCGTGGGCTGAAGAACAACTCGCCCTTGAAGAGCCCCTCATTCTTGCCGGTGACTATAATATTATTCCGGAACCTAAAGACGCAGAAACACCTGCTGCATGGGTTAATGATGCGCTTTTCCTGCGCACATCACGCGTTCTGTTCCGCGAATTGGAAAACTTAGGCTTCAGCGATGCTTTCCGTGCCACTACTGATGCCGATAAGTCCTATTCGTTCTGGGATTATCAGGCCGGTGCATGGCAGAAAAATAACGGCATCCGCATTGACCACTTGATGCTTTCGCCTGAGGCCGCCGATCTTCTTGAAACAGTTGATATTGAAAAACATACGCGTGGCTGGGAAAAACCATCCGACCATGTGCCGGTCGTCATCACGCTGAAAAGCGCTTTTTAAACAAGTGCTTTAAGAAAAACAGAATTTTATTAGGAGCGCTCCATAGTGAGCGCTTTTAAAAACATGCGGCTCAAGGCGCACTCAGTTGCTTTCAGCCATCAGCCGGACATTAGTGCCCTGTCCCCAGCGGCCAGCCAATGCAATCGCATTACGGCGATCAGCCTCACCGGCAAGCGAGAAAGCCTGTTCCTGCATTTCGCGGATCCAGCCTTTATCCTGCACGGCGCAATGCTCAAATGCAACAGTCAGCATCGCTAAGCCCTGCACGGTCTTTCCGGCCTGAAACAGCATATTGCCGAACATAGCCTGCGCATTGGCATGGCCTTTTTGCGCTGACAACTGGAACCAACGCGCTGCCTGAACCGGATTGCGTTCACCACCCTCACCATTCAGCAGCATTTTGCCCAATTCATATTGCGCGGCAGGATCACCAAAGCTGGACGCAGCCTGCACGTAAAGATCACGCGCCATCGGCAGATTAGACTTCACATGCGTACCGGGAATGCCACGGCGGGCATAGCCAGCCAATGCCGTCAGAGCATCAGCCACATAGGATTCATTCTGCGAGCCCGGATCAACGCCATCTCGCACGATTTTTTCAAAAATCTGGTAGGCGGCAAAATCATCTTCAGGCACACCATCGCCGTCAGCATACATACGCGCCAGCTTCCAGTTTGCACCCGGATGTCCTTGTTCAGCAGCATAACGG
>JAEWHQ010000106.1 GCA_023387715.1 Pseudomonadota bacterium
GTTCCATGCCCATACAGCAACAGGAAAGTTGAATGCGGAAATAACGCCGACAACACCCAGCGGATGCCATGTTTCCATCATACGGTGGCCTGCGCGTTCGGTTGCGATGGTGAGGCCGTAAAGCTGACGCGAAAGGCCGACTGCGAAGTCACAAATGTCGATCATCTCCTGCACTTCGCCCAAGCCTTCAGACGTGATCTTACCAGCCTCAATAGAAACGAGACGGCCAAGATCGGTCTTGGCGGCGCGCAGTTCTTCGCCAAAAAGTCGTATCAATTCGCCACGGCGCGGTGCAGGCACCATGCGCCATTCTTTAAAGGCCACATGTGCCGCATCAATAATTTGTGCCGCATGGTCGGCACTATGGGTAGGTATCGAGCCGATTTTTTCGCCGGTAACAGGCGTGTAAGCGTTGAGATTTCCGCTGGTATAAAGAGAGCTATGCACACCCAACCGTGTCAGAATCTCTGCGGTTTCTGTTTTTACATCACTTGTCACACTGGTCATGGGTGCTTTCCTTTAGTCAAAATCGGTCTTCATGAATTTATAGTATTATATCAGCGATTTTAAGCCTAAGATTGCAATGAAAATAACTATGTTGATGCGAGCTAGGAATGAAGATGAACCGTCGGCTGATACCGGATATCGGCAATTTACAAGCTTTTGAATGTGCGGCGCGTCACGGCAGTTTCACGCAAGCGGGCTTGGAACTTAATCTGACACAAAGTGCGGTAAGCCGCCAGATCAAAGAACTGGAAAACCAGCTGGGCGTGCTGTTATTCGAGCGGGTACGCCAGCGTATTTTATTGTCCGATGCAGGTCAGAAGTTTTTACCCGAAGTGCGCCGCTTACTAAGCCAAACGGAAGACACAATGCTGCGGGCGATGGCGTCGGCACAGTCAACATCCGGTTTGAGCATCGCCACTTTGCCCACATTCGGTAATCGCTGGCTGATGCCGCGACTGCCTGACTTTACCAAAAATCACACAGGGATCGCACTGCATATCGCCTCGCGCTCGACGATTTTTGATTTTGACGAGCAGCCTTTTGATCTGGCTATTCATTATGGCAAACCGGTTTGGGCACATGCGAGTTGCACTTATTTGTGCAGTGAAATGATTGTGCCGGTGGCATCACCTGCATTTATGGCAGGGCGCAGCTTTGATGCGCCGCAAGATCTACAGGCGCAAGCGCTGTTGCATTTGGAAACACGGCCGAAATTATGGGCGCAGTGGTTTGAAATGTGTGATTGCGAAGTGCAATCCGCCTATCATGGTCATCGTTTTGATCAGTTTTCGATGGTGATTGGTGCGGCCATTGCCGGCATGGGTATAGCACTTCTGCCGCTTTATCTGATTGAGCAAGAATTGCGTGACGGACAATTGCAGGTGCTGTTTGAGCGACCATTACAGACGGATAATGATTATTATCTGGTGGTGCCGGAAGGAAAACTTGACAATCCGCTGACGCAGATTTTCTGCCAATGGATTTTGGGGCAGGTGCAGAAGAAATAAAAAAACGGGCTTGTCAGTTGATGACAAGCCCGTTTGGTTTTTTTACTTTTTACTTTTTACTTTTTACGCATCGCTTCCAGCAATGCCGCACCGAATGCACCTTGGGAACTTTCATTGCTCTTGGCATTTGCTTGCGGCTTGTTTTTAAACTGCGGTGCAGGCTTTTGGGCGGTGCGCGGTGCAGGGGCAGCCTCAGCACCACCATCTTTGCGCATGGTCAGGCCGATGCGTTTGCGTGGCACATCCACTTCTGTCACGCGCACTTTCACCACATCGCCGGCTTTCACCACTTCATGCGGATCTTTAACGAAACGGTCGGCCAGTTGCGATACATGCACGAGGCCGTCCTGATGTACGCCAATATCCACAAAAGCACCAAAGGCGGCCACATTGGTGACTGTGCCTTCCAGCTGCATACCGGGTTTGAGGTCTTTAATGTCATCAATACCATCGGCAAAAGTGGCGGTTTTAAAGCCCGGACGCGGGTCGCGTCCTGGTTTTTCCAGTTCTGCGATAATGTCTTTAACGGTTGGCAGACCAAAGCGCTCATCGACAAAGAGTTTTGGATCAAGCGCCTTCAGCATAGAGCTGTCGCCCATCAGCGCGCGCACATCGCGGCCACAGGCTTGAACGATTTTCTTGGCAACGCCATAGGCTTCAGGGTGCACCGATGAAGCATCGAGCGGTTCTTTACCATCAGGAATACGCAGGAAACCTGCCGCCTGCTCAAAGGTGCGGTTGCCAAGACGGGGAACTTTCAACAGCTCTTTACGGGTTTTGAACGGGCCTGTTTCATTGCGATGTGCGATAATCGCCTCAGCTAAGGATTGACCAAGGCCGGAAACACGAGCCAGCAGGGAGGCGGAAGCGGTGTTGAGATCAACGCCAACCGCATTCACTGCATCTTCCACCACCGCATCAAGCGAGCGGGCGAGACGTGACTGGTCAACATCGTGCTGATACTGGCCAACACCAATGGATTTTGGTTCGATTTTCACAAGTTCCGCCAACGGGTCTTGCAGGCGGCGGGCAATGGAAACCGCACCACGGATGGAAACATCCAGATCAGGAAATTCTGCTGCCGCCGTTTCAGAAGCTGAATAGACCGATGCGCCAGCCTCGGAGACAATGACTTTTAAAGGTTTGGGAGCCGATAAATCATTGGGCATGTCGTTTAACATATCGACTACCAGACGCTCAGTCTCGCGGCTGCCGGTACCATTGCCAATGGCGATCAGTTCGATTTTATGTTTGCGCACCAATGCGGCAAGCTCTGCCTGCGTGCCACGCAGATCATTTTTCGGCGGAAACGGATAAACTGTTGAGTGGTCAAGTAATTTGCCGGTGCCATCAACAATCGCGACTTTAACGCCGGTGCGGATGCCCGGATCAAGCCCCATGGTGGCGCGCGATCCGGCAGGGGCTGCTAGCAACAGGTCTTTCAGGTTGCGGGCAAAAACCTGAATAGCTTCTTCTTCTGCGCGTTCACGCAATTCACGCATCAGATCCAGTGACAGTGACAGGGAAAGTTTAACGCGCCATGTCCAGTTGACCACTTCCATCAGCCATTGATCGGCAGGCAATGTGTTGCCGATCTGGTAGCTGGCGGCAATCATACGGATGACAGGCTTGAGCGGGGATGTATCGTCTTCATCGACTTCAATGTCGAGCGAGAGGAAATCTTCGTTGCGGCCACGCAGCATAGCAAGTGCACGATGTCCGGCAACATTGCTCCAGCGTTCCGAATGGTCGAAATAGTCGGAGAATTTGGCACCGGCTTCCTGTTTGCCATCCACCACTTTGGAGCGCAGATGTGCGTTGTTACGCATATGCTGACGCAAGCGACCAAGCAGGTCGGCGTTTTCGGTAAAGCCCTCGGCGATAATGTCACGCGCCCCTTCAAGGGCGGCTTTAACATCGGCGACATCACCTTGCACATAGGTTTCAGCCAGATTTGCAGGCACAACGCGCCGATCAGCCATAATGGCCTCGGCCAGTGGTGCAAGGCCGCGCTCGCGGGCAATTTCAGCGCGTGTACGGCGCTTAGGCTTATAGGGCAGATAAATATCTTCAAGTTCGGCTTTGGTGGCAACACCGGCAATTTTTAATTGCAGATCAGGTGTCAGTTTGCCTTGCGAATTGATCGATTCAAGGATGGTGTTGCGGCGTGCTTCCAGCTCGCGCAAGTAAGTCAGGCGTTCGGAGAGAATACGCAATTGCGTATCGTCCAGCCCACCGGTTACTTCCTTACGGTAACGTGCCACGAAAGGAACAGTGGAACCCTCATCGAGCAAGCCAATTGCTGCGGCGGCTTGTTCCGGCCGCGCATTGATTTCAGCTGCAATCAGGGGAGCGATACGCTTGATGTCGTCTGCCATATGTAATTCAACCTTATTTATTCATTGCAGAATGATAGTTGGCTGCGCGCCTTATGCAATCAAACTGCATCATCTATGTGGCACATCCACAGGAAATGAGCGTGCTTGGATGGCTTTATTTACAGACGCGCACGGGTGCTGCGTGGCGTTGCCAGAAGCAAATTGGTTTCACTCGCTGTGATACCGGGAAGCAGACGGATACGTCGTAAAATCGCATCAAAATCAGAAAGGGTGGCAGCACCCAGTTCCACGATCAGATCCCAGCGGCCATTGGTGGTGTGGATGGCCGAAATTTCGGCAAAACCGCCAAGTGAGCGCACAATGCGGTCAGTCACATGGCCTT
>JAEWHQ010000136.1 GCA_023387715.1 Pseudomonadota bacterium
ATTCCCAATCATACCTTAGATGCCATGCGCGATGTGGTGCCCTACGCTTATGTCGGCGCTGATGAGTGGAATGCGATTGAAAAATTTTCACATGGGTCGCGTATCATGCGCCTTATCTTGCAAACAAGAAAAGCACCTCGCCTGCCATTGGTTATTTATTTATAAAATATAAGCAGGTTTCAGCGGGAAAGCGGTTCAAAGACAACCGCTTTCTTGTTTTTTGCGGCTCACTTGGCTATCTAAACTTTATAACTCTTCCAGCCAAGGTGAAGCACCATGCAGATCAAAGCATTTATCATCCATCTGCATCGCGCCACCGACCGGCGGGAGCAAGTCAACGCGCTGTCACCACAATTGCCTGTCCCAACCGAAATTATTGATGCCGTCGACAATAAAAATCTGTCCGAGCAAGAAATTTCCCGCGCCTATCATCGCCACCTGCACAAGCCGTCATATCCGTTTACGCTGAGCCGCAATGAAATCGCCTGTTTTCTCTCCCATCGCAAAGCATGGCAGGCGATTGTCGATCAGCAACTGGATGCAGGCTTTATTCTGGAAGATGATGTGGCGCTGACCGCCGATTTTGCTGCCTGTTTTGCAACCGCCCAAACAATGCTGCAACAAAAACCTGATTGTTTCATTCGCTTTCCTTTCCGCGATCGCGAAGAAGGCGAGCTTGTCTTGACGCAAAACAATGTCAAAGTGCTGCGCCCGCGCCATATCGGCCTTGGCATGGTTGCACAAATTGTCAGTCGAGAAGCCGCGCTTAAACTGCTACAAGTAACGCAGCAGTTTGACCGTCCGGTTGATACATTTGCCCAGATGAACTGGATAACGAATGTCGATATGCTGACCCTGCAACCCGGTGGTGTCGCGGAAATCTCGCGCGATCTGGGCGGCAGTACTATTAAGAATAAAAAAGGCCTGTTTGATAAATTATCGCGTGAAATCTTACGTCCGCTCTATCGCAGCCGTTTGCGCAAAAAAATCGACAGCCTGTCAAAAAAATTCGGATAAAGGTGATTTCGTGTCTGTACCAATTTTACTTTACCATCAGATCGGCCAGCTGCCGCGGCGCAAAATGTCGGGACGCAGCCTGATCGTTGACCCGAAATCTTTTTACGCCCAGATGAAATGGTTGAAAAAGCTTGGCTATCAGGGCATCTCCATGCGCGAGGGCATGCCTTATATTCGCGGTGAAAAAACCGGCAAAGTGGTGATCATCACCTTTGACGACGGCTTCGTGAATGTGCTGGAAAATGCAGCGCCCGCTATGGCAGAGTTTGGCTTTACTTCCACCAATTATTGTGTAGCCAACCAGACAGGCGGCAGTAATGAATGGGATCAAAAATCAGGCGCACCGTTTGTGCCTTGCATGACCAAAGAGCAAATCCGCGAATGGGCAGATCTTGGTCATGAGGTGGGTGCGCACACTTTAGATCACGCACATCTGTCACAATGTTCTGAGGAAGAAGCACGCCGTCAGATCATCGACAGCAAGGCGATTTTGGAAGATATCATTGGCATGCCCGTGCCAAGTTTTGCCTATCCTTATGGCGATAATAATGCGAGCCATCGCAAGATTGTCGAAGAAGCAGGCTTTGAAAGCGCAACAACAACTGTGCGCCGCCGCGCCACTGCGCAGGATGATCCGTTTGGAATCCCGCGTATTTATGTGCGCCGCCATGATATTCTGCCGCTGTTCCTCTTCAAAACTTTGTTACAAAGACGCAAGTAAAAATAGTTTTATTAGCGAAAGCTGATGAAAAGAGCCAGTTAAATTTAAAACGCTGCATTTTTGATCGAAATCAATGCGTTTCAGCCTTTACCCGTGGCAAATTGACCAAGATGTCACAATGGACGTTGCGCTTCAAACGCGCTAATTAAAAGCGAAGAATTAAGGAGCGCATGATGGATTATCGCCGTTTTTTCCAGGAAGCGATTGATCAGTTGCATGCTGAGAAGCGTTATCGTGTTTTTGCTGATATGGAACGTATTGTCGGCAAATTTCCGCGTGCGCTTTGGCGAAGTGAAAAAAGTGCACGTGAAATCACTGTCTGGTGTTCAAATGACTATCTCGGCATGGGTCATCATCAAGATGTGATCAAAGCCATGTGCGACACCGCCAGTAAAATGGGTACCGGTGCCGGTGGCACGCGTAATATTTCCGGCAACAACAACCCGTTGGTTGAACTGGAGCGAGAGCTGGCTGATCTGCATGGCAAAGAAGCCGGTCTTGTTTTCACCTCCGGTTTTGTTTCCAATGAAGCGTCGATTTCAACAATCGCCCGTTTGCTGCCAAACTGCCTGATTTTGTCGGATGAGCTGAACCATGCCTCCATGATCGAAGGTGTGCGCAAATCCGGTTGCGACAAGAAAATCTTCCGCCACAATGATGTTGAACATCTGGAACAATTGCTGAAGGCTGCCGATCCGCATCGCGCCAAGCTGATTGTTTTTGAATCCGTCTATTCGATGGATGGTGACATTGCCCCGATTGAGCAGATTGCTGATCTGGCGGACAAATATAATGCCTTGACTTATATTGATGAAGTCCATGCCGTTGGCATGTATGGCAAGCGTGGCGGCGGTATCACCGACCGCGATAATCTCGCTCACCGCATCGATATTATTGAAGGCACACTAGCAAAAGCGTTTGGTGCACTTGGTGGCTATATCACCGGTTCACAGGCGATTATTGATGCTGTGCGTTCTTATGCGCCGGGCTTCATCTTCACCACATCGCTGCCGCCATCAGTTGCCGCCGCTGCAACCGCATCCATCCGTCACCTGAAAAACTCTCAGGTCGAGCGTGATATGCAGCAGCGTCAGGCACAGCGTGCCAAAGATGTGCTGTCAGCTGCCGGTTTTCCTGTGATGCCGTCTGAAACACATATTGTACCGATTTTGGTGGGCAATCCTGAGCTTTGCAAACAGGCAACCGACCGCCTGCTGGATATCCATAATATTTACATTCAGCCGATCAACTACCCAACCGTACCACGTGGCACAGAGCGTCTGCGCATTACACCGACACCGTTCCATGATGATGCCCTGATCGACACTTTGAAAGACGCGCTCAATGAAGTCTGGAATCATTTAGGCATTCCGTTTGCCGACAACAGCGCCCCTGTTGTAGCCAAATCCGACCGCGTTGTACCATTGATGGTTTCAAAAGCCGGTGGCTGATTAATAAGCCGCAAATAATTTTAAAAGCCCCGTACTGGTTACAGTGCGGGGCTTTTTTTACATCTGCAATCAAGGCACATCAACAAAAACGGGGTGATCAATCAAGACCACCCCGCTGATTTTCAAGCACATAATTCGGCTTAGAGACTGACAGTACGCACCCAACCATGCGTGTCTTCAACTTCGCCGCGCTGAATGCCAACAAGCTGTGCACGCAGTTTTGCAGTTACCTCGCCGTCACCGCTATTACCAATGGCAAATTCGCCACCGCGATAACGTACTGTACCAATACCGGCAACAACAGCTGCAGTACCGCAAGCAAAGGTTTCACGCAGCTTGCCACTCTTGGCGTCATTCTTCCATTCTTCAAATGAATATGGACGTTCTTCCACTTTCATACCGGCTTCTTTAGCCAGTGTCAGAATGGAATTACGGGTAATGCCTGGCAGGATTGTGCCGCTCAGCGGCGGGGTTACCAGCGTATTGTCATCCATCACGAAGCAGACATTCATGCCGCCCAGCTCTTCAATCCAGCGATGCTCAACCGCATCAAGAAACACAACCTGATCGCAGCCATTTTTAGTGGCTTCAGCCTGAGCCACCAGGCTCGAAGCATAGTTACCGCCACATTTGGCAGCGCCTGTGCCGCCAGGTGCTGCACGGGTGTAATGTTCGGAAGTCCAGACAGTTACGGCCTGATAGCCGCCTTTGAAATATGCACCCACCGGCGAAGCAATGACGCAGAAAATATATTCAAGCGACGGACGCACACCGAGGAAGTTTTCACTCGCAAACATGAACGGGCGCAGATAAAGGCTGCCGTCACCTTCCGGCACCCAGTCAGCATCAACGCGTACCAGCTCTTCAACTGCCTGAATGAACAGATCATCAGGAACAGCAGGCATTGCCATACGCTCAGCAGAAAGTGCCATACGGCTGGCGTTCTGGTCTGGGCGGAACAGCACAATACCGTCTTTGGTGCGGTATGCTTTCATGCCCTCAAAAATTTCCTGCGCATAATGCAATACCGATGCAGCCGGATCAATTGCAAAAGGTGCGCGGGCTTTCACTTCGCCTTTATGCCAGCCTTTTTCTTCGGTCCAGGTAAGCACCACCATGTGGTCGGTAAACACTTTACCAAAACCGGGATTCTGCATCGCAACAGCGCGTTCTTCCGCGGTTTTAGGGGATGGATGCGGGATATGTGTAAACAAAGATGTCGTTGTCATCAAAAATACTCTTTATAGCACAGCAAGACGAATTATTTTTGAAACTAATCCTCTGCGACCAATGTCGCAAGCCGTTACTGACTTATAATTCTTTTATTATTCCGGATATGAAAAAGCCCTGAAAAATTCAGGGCTTTTTCACTTCAACTTCGCTTGATAGGCGCGACAACAGCCACCACCTTTGAAGCAAAATCAGCAATACAGAGGTTTTTGCTTATTTCTTCGCGAGCAAATCACGAATCTCTTCAAGCAGAACTTCATCACGCGGAGCAACCGCAACAGGAGCCGGTGCTTCTTCTTCCTTCTTCTTCATCTTGTTCATGCCCTTAACCACAAGGAACAGAACCCAAGCAATAATCAGGAAGTTGATCAGCAAAGTTACAAAATTACCGTAAGCAATTGTTGCACCCGCTTCACGCGCTGCTGCCAATGTTCCCTGCGGATCACCTGCAAGCTGCACATACATATTGGAGAAATCGATACCGCCAGTAATCAAACCGATAATCGGCATGATGATATCATTCACGATCGAGTTTACCAGACCACCAAATGCGCCACCGATGATAACACCGATAGCCAGATCAACCATGTTACCCTTGAGGGCGAATTCTTTAAACTCTTTTAGCATCAATCTTTCTCCGTTAAAACAGCATAGTCCTGCCACAATACTTAATTCGTCAGGTTTTTATATCAGTAAATATTTTAAACCACTAAAAAACAATATTTAAAACTTTTTATTGCCATAAAGGTTAACGCAATTCACCATTATACTTGACGCTACGCTTCCACATCAGCGCAGAATAGCTTATCACTCAAAGCTGAGTGAAGCGCATGAGGAGAGCATAATATGCAGGGCTGGGCAGTTATCGGGCTCGCATTTTTATATTTACTGCTGCTCTTTGCCATTGCCAGCATTGGTGACAAGCGCGCCACCAATAAAAACAACAAGCCACGTCCTTATATTTTTTCACTTAGCCTTGCGGTTTATTGCACGTCCTGGACATTTTTCGGCTCTGTCGGCATGGCTGCCACCAGCGGTTGGGAATTTTTGGGAATTTATATCGGCCCTGTACTCGTTTTTGTTTTTGGCAACCGCTTTTTACGCCATATGGTTCGGCTGGCAAAATCCGAGCATGTCACCTCAATTGCTGATTTTCTGGCCGCACGCTACGGCAAAAGCTTCAGTGTGGCTTCACTTGCCACCCTCATCGCGGCTGTCGGCTCCATTCCCTATATATCACTGCAATTGAAAGCCGTGTCCGGCAGTGTCGACATGATCGTCACCAATTATAATCCGGACTTTGACCCGTCCGTGTTTATTTTTGGCGATATTTCGCTGGCCGTTGCAGCAGTGCTTGCTCTTTTTGCCATTTTATTCGGCACCAGACACACCGATGCAACCGAGCATCAGGATGGTTTGATCTTAGCCGTCGCGGTAGAAAGCCTGATTAAACTCAGTGCCTTTTTGCTTGTCGGCATCGCCTGCACATTCTTTTTGTTTGGTACGCCTTCAGAGCTTCTTGATACGCTTTATAATTCTCCCGAAGCACTCAGTGCTTTAGAGCATAAGACAGCAGCCTCGACCTGGATTATCCATTCTATCTTAAGTGCCTGCGCCGTTATTATGCTGCCGCGCCAGTTTCACGTCACCGTCGTGGAAAGTCGCAGCGATAAAGAACTGCACACAGCGCGCTGGATGTTTCCGCTCTATCTGATCTTGATCAATATATTCGTGCTGCCGATTGCCTTAATCGGCGTGATGAAGCTGGGACCAAGCGTCAATGGCGACCTTTACGTGCTGGCTTTGCCACTCTTGGTACATGCCGACACGATGGCAATTGTCGCTTTTATCGGCGGTCTCTCAGCAGCAACTGCCATGGTCATTGTGGCCTGCGTTGCGCTCTCCATCATGATTTCCAATCATATGGTACTGCCACTGCTGATTAAGTATTTCATGCAGCAAGAGCGCACACAAAAGCGCGATTTAACGCAAATTATTCTTATCACACGCCGCCTGACCATTATCATTATTCTGGCGTTATCTTTTGCCTATTATCGCGTCACATCCAACAATGCGCATCTGGCTTCCATCGGCTTCATTTCTTTTGCAGCAATTGCTCAATTTGCACCGGTTTTGATCGGCGGCTTATGGTGGCGCAATGCCAACGGACGCGGTGCGCTGCTCGGGCTGACAGCAGGCTTCATTGTCTGGGCTTATACATTATTAATCCCGACCCTTGCCCCAGATAATGCCGCACTCATTATTGACGGGCCTTTCGGCATTAGCTGGCTTCGCCCTGCCGCTCTGCTTGGTAGTGACGCGCTCCCCCTCACCCATGGGGTGATCTGGAGCTTGGCGATCAATACATTCTTCTTCATTGCGGGTTCACTGTCGCGTCCGGCTTCACCGGTTGAACGCATTCAGGCCAGTATTTTTCTGCCACGTCATGTCATGACCATGCCGACATTGCGCCGTTTCCGCACTGAAGTGACGGTGGCAGAACTGCAAAGCACGATTTCCAGCTATTTGGGTGCAGAGCGCGTGGCGCGTGCCTTGATGCATTATGAAGACAAGCATCAGGAACATTTAACGCCCAACAAAACTATCGACATCACCCTGCTGCGTTATGCCGAACAATTGTTAGGCACAGCCGTTGGTTCATCTTCTGCTCGTCTGATTTTATCACTGCTGCTGCATCGCAAAGACGGCTCTGCGCGCGGGGCACGGCAATTGCTCGACAATGCCTCCGAAGCGCTGCAACAAAACCGCGACCTGTTGCAAATTGCCATTGATCAGATGCCGCAAGGTGTTACTGTTCTTGACAAAGACTTGCGGATCACTTGCTGGAACCGCCAATTCCGCCTGCTTCTCAGCCTGCCCGATGAGGTCATTCAGGTCGGCTTCCCGATCTCCACCATTCTGGAATACATGGACCAGCGCGGCGACATTCCGGTCAGCGAACGTGCTGCGATTATCCGCTCATTCGGCCGTGCCAATCAGGTTTGGCGCTTCCAAATCCGCTCCACCGGTAAAACACTGGAAATCCGCTCCAACCCGATGCCGGATGGCGGCTTGGTGGCCTCTTACACCGATGTAACGGCAAGCGTAGAAGCCGAAACCATGCGCCAGCGCGCCAATGAAATCCTTGAGCAACGCGTTGCAGACAGAACGGCCGAACTGACCGCCGTCAATCAGGAACTGGCACAGGCACGCGGCCTTGCCGAGAAAGCCAATCTTGGCAAAACACGGTTTTTAGCCGCTGTCGGGCATGATATTTTGCAGCCGCTTAATGCAGCCCGCCTTTACAGCACCCTGCTCAGCGAAAAACTGGCACATTCCGAATATACCGAGTTTACAGAAAATATTAATTCATCGCTTGAATCTGTCGAGGCGATTTTAGGTCTGGTTCTTGATATTTCGCGCCTTGATACCGGCGCGTTAAAGCCGGAGCCGTCAGTCTTCCGTCTTGACGCTTTGATGACACAGGTCGCCAAAGATTTTGCGCCTTTGGCCAAAAATCGCGGATTGGAATTGCGGGTTATTCCAAGCAGTATAACGCTTAAAACCGACCGCAATATGTTGCGTCGTCTGTTGCAAAACCTGATTTCCAATTCAATCAAATATAGCCATACCGGCAAGATCGTTTTTGGTGTGCGCCGCCGCGGCGATCATATGGATTTGCAGGTGCTTGATAGCGGTATCGGCATTGCTCCCGACAAGCTGGCCACTGTCTTTCAGGAGTTCACACGTCTTGATGAAGGTGCCCGCGTTGCAGAAGGCTTGGGGCTTGGCCTCTCCATCGTTGACCGTATCGGCCATGTACTGGGCCTGCCAATCAGCCTGTCCTCCATTGTCGGGCGCGGCACGGTTTTCACCATCACCCTGACACCTTCTGATGAGCAGATAGAACCGGATCAAAAAACAACACAGACACAGGCCGGCGGCATTACATCCTTGCAAAATTTACGGGTTCTGTGCCTTGATAATGATGCGAAAATCCTGGGTGGCATGCAGGCATTGCTTGGCAATTGGGGCTGCCATGTCGAAAGTATCCGCAATCACAGCGATCTGATTTTCTACTGCCACCATTCCAAACAACCGCCGCATGTCATTATTGCCGATTACCATCTGGAAGAAGGAAATGGGCTGGAAATCATTGATTATGCCAGAAAATATTTTGCAAAAAATATGAATTGCCCGTTCATCGCGGCCATCCTCCTGACCGCTGATCGCTCGCCGGAAGTCCGCGCTGAGGCTGACGACCGACAGGTGATTATCCTGAACAAGCCTCTCAAACCAGCCGCATTACGCAGCCTTCTATCCAAATTGGCACCGCGATAAGCACAGCGTTTTTTTTAAGAACGCAGGCTTTCCGCGCCAATTTTTGACAAAACAATCACCGCTTGTGTGCGGCTGTCAACATTAAGCTTTTGCAAGACTGCCGACACATGCGCCTTAACGGTCGCTTCCGAGACAGAGAGTTCATACGCAATCTGCTTATTCAAAAGCCCTTCACCTAGCATTGTCAGCACCCGCATTTGCTGCGGTGTCAAGGTGCGGATGCGTTGCAGCAAATCACGCGTTTCAGCATCGGATTCAGCTGTGATCTCCACCCCTGCCGGAAGCCAGATATCGCCGTTTAAAACCGCACGTACCGCATCACCGATACCGTCCATACTGGTTGATTTCGGGATAAAGCCGGACGCACCCAGTTCAAGCGCTCTGGAAATTGTCGCGCTGTCATCCGTGCCGGACACGATAATGATAGGAAGTGCAGGTTGCAGCGCTTTTAATGCAATCAGACCAGACAATCCGGTACCGCCCGGCATGGTCAGATCAAGCAATAATAAATCAAGATCATCCCGATCTTTAACAAGCTGAACAACCGATTCAAAATCCCCCACTTCAGTGATACTTACTTCAGCAGAAACTGCTTCTAAAACTTGCCTTAATGCGCCACGAAACAGCGGATGGTCATCGGCAATAATAAATTTTAAGTGCATTGCGCAGTCATTTACTCTTGGGTTTCGACGAAGTTCGCATGCGTCTTTCAAGATTTCACCTGAGTTTGCGATGCGTCATCATCATTCCATGATTAGCTGTTTTGTGACCAGGAATCACGGCCATAAACTTGCTGGCACATATTGAAATCATCGCGTCTGGCATATCAAAGCTTGCAGGCAACGAGTATTGAGCAGCGACAACTGCCACAACATCTTCATCATCACCATGGTGCAAAGCTGATTTCAGACTTTTTTGCCTGATGTAAGAACCCCTTCCCCACTTAACATGAATTTATTAAAGTATTTTTCAGCGGTTTTTTCAAGTCATTCATTACACGCAACATGATCAAGAGCCATATATTGTGATGTCGCTTATGCCTATGCCGCGCTCTGGCCTTATTATTCATTCAGCATAACAATGGTTTTATGAGCAAACCATTCGAGATTCTTGAAACAAAAGAAGGCGAACCATGACGCAGCATCAGCTTTATCCGGAAATCCAGCCCTTTAGTCAGGAAATGTTGCAGGTCTCGGGCTTACACCGCATCTATCTGGAACAATGCGGCAATCCGGATGGCAAGCCGGTGATTTTATTGCATGGCGGTCCGGGCGGTGGTTCCACGCCGAATATGCGCCGTTTTCACGATCCGGAAAAATACCGCATCATTCTGTTTGACCAACGCGGTTGCGGGCGCTCCACACCTCACGCAGAGCTGCGCGAAAACACCACATGGGATCTGGTCGAGGATATGGAAAAAATCCGCGAGCATCTCAATATTGAAAAATGGCAGGTCTTTGGCGGCTCCTGGGGCTCCACGCTGTCGCTGGCTTATGCGCAAACCCATCCTGACCGCGTCAGCGAGCTGGTATTGCGTGGCATTTTCATGGCCAGAAAATTTGAAATCGACTGGCTCTATTCCAATGGTGCCAGCATTGTTTTCCCTGATCACTTTGAAGACTATCAGGAACATATCCCTGAAAATGAGCGCCACGACATGGTGGGCGCCTATTATAAGCGCCTCACTGACCGCAATCCAAAAGTGCAGATTGAAGCGGCACGCCGCTGGGCACGCTGGGAAGCCTCGGTCATTTCACTTTTGCCCGATCCATCACGGGTGGAAGAATTTGGCGAAGACAGCTACGCCATCGCTTTTGCCCGTATTGAGTGCCATTATTTCCAGAATAAGGCCTTCTTCAAAACAGATGATCATTTATTGCGCCATATTGATCTCATCCGCCATATTCCGGGTGCTATCATTCATGGCCGCTATGATATGTGCACACCCTTTATCAATGCGTGGCAATTGAAAAAAATGTGGCCGGAAGCTGATCTCTATATTGTTGAAGACAGCGGTCACGCCTCCACTGAAAAAGGCATTATCCATCAGCTGATTGCGGCCACCCGCAAATTTGCCTGAGGCCAAGTATAAATCCAATACAGAATAAATAATTGAGTATGGTGCGGGCGCAGTGAATGTGAAAACATTGACTGCGCCCGCTCATATTTGCACAATCATTATTACACAAAAGCCATGAGCCCCATGCACAGGTGCTATGCTCATAATGGTTTAACTTTGCCTTTTTATATTTTTCGTTCTAAAGCAGTTCGCTACAAACAATCTGACGTGATTAAAAACAGTTCAATTTCAAGGGCAAATGCTTTAGAGAACAAGAATGAGCTCAAAAATCATTTATAAAATTGTCCCACAGCAAATGTGGCAGGAAGCGCAAAAAACCGGCATTTTCACCGGCGCTCCGATTGATATTGAAGATGGTTATATTCACTTTTCAACGGCAGATCAGGTGCAGGCGACAGCCTCCAAGCATTTTGCCGGACAAGATGATTTACTGCTTGTGGCCGTTGATGCGGCCTTGTTTGGGCATGAGCTCAAATATGAAGTTTCGCGCGGCGGCGCATTATTCCCGCACCTTTATGCAAATCTTGATTTGCAACTTGTTCAGTCTGTCGTTGCTTTGCCTTTGGGCGAAGACGGTGTTCATCTTTTTCCGGAGCTGTAATCATGCCTCGTTTATTCGAAAGTTTTGGCCGCCGCGCCCTGTTTGCGCTTGATGCCGAACAAGCGCATGCTTTATCCATCACAGGTTTGAAAACCGGCCTTGTCAGCGGCAGCTTTCCCGAAGATCCTGCATTACGCCAGAAAATCGCCGGTGTTTGTTTTCCCAACCCGCTCGGCATGGCTGCAGGCTATGACAAAAACGCTGAAGTGCCGGATAATCTCTTAAAGCTCGGCTTCGGCTTTACAGAAGTTGGAACCCTTACCCCGCGCCCGCAAAGCGGTAATCCGAAACCACGCGTTTTCCGCCTTGTCGAAGATGAAGGCGTCATCAACCGTCTGGGTTTCAACAATGAAGGCCATGAAGCAGCCTATAAGCGGTTGGCTGAACGCGGCAGCACCGGCATTATCGGTGTTAATATCGGTGCTAACAAAGATGCCGAAGACCGCATTGCTGATTATGTTGAAGGCATCAAACGCTTTCATGCGGTTGCGCGTTATTTCACCGTCAATATTTCATCGCCGAATACACCGGG
>JAEWHQ010000235.1 GCA_023387715.1 Pseudomonadota bacterium
ACACACGATCATCCTGTGGTTAAATGTGGGAAGACTGTTTAAGCGCCTGCCGTAAAAACCTGATATATCAATGAGTTAGCTAATCAGGTGGTTAAAACATGCGGATGATCTCTAAACAGCATCCGCATGTTTCAATGGCTTGGATTTAAACGCTTGAAACCACAGCGTTTTTACATTTTGCACTCGGAAGCGTAAGCATCCTGATGGTCGGTGAAGGATGTCGCTACGATTTTATTGGTCAGAACGCCATCTTCTTTAATCACTTCGCGGATATAAATATCCTGAATCGGGTGATTATTATTGCCGAATTTAAACTTGCCGCGAACACTGTCAAAATCTGCTTCCTTCAAAGCAGCGCGGAAAGCGTCTTTGTCTTTAATGCTGACTTTCGCAGCAGCTGACAAAATCAGATTAGCAGCATCATAACCTTGGGTCGCATAAAGCGATGGAATACGGCCAAACTCAGCTTTAAAAGCGTCGACATACTTCTTGTTGGCTGCGTTATCGAGATCTTTTGACCAATGCGACGAGTTTTTCACACCCAAAGCTGCATCACCAATCGCGGCCAAAACATCCTGATCAAAGGAGAAACCTGGTCCCATCACCGGAATATCGACGCCAGACTGTGAATATTGCTTCATGAAAGCAATGCCCATGCCACCCGGCAAGAAGAAATAGACGGAATCTGCACCGGAAGCACGGATTTCAGCAATTTCAGCCGCATAATCGGTCTGGCCGACTTTGGTGTAAACTTCACCAGCCAATTCGCCTTTGAAGAAACGCTTGAAACCAGTCAGCGCATCCGTACCTGCCGGATAGTTTGGCGCAAGAATGAAAGCTTTTTTATAACCTGCATCATTGGCGTAATTACCGACCGCTTCATGCAAGTTATCGTTCTGATAAGCGGCATTGAAGTAATTCGGGCTGCATTTTTCACCAGCCAAAGCCGAAGGCCCCGCATTAGTGGAGATATAGATCTTATCTTGTGCGACCGCACCCGGCACCACAGCCATCGCCAAATTCGACCATACAATACCGGTAAGAATGTCAACCTTATCGCTCTGGATCATTTTATCGGCAATTTGCACCGCCAATTCAGGTTTTTGCGCATCGTCTTCAACCACAACTTCAATATCTTTATTGCCTGACTGTTTCAAAGCCAGCAAAAAACCGTCGCGAATATCAACGCCAAGCCCTGCTCCGCCGCCGGACAAAGTGGTAATCATGCCTACTTTAATAGGCTCAGCCAAAGCTGTGCCGGAAAGCAACATGCTTAAACCTAAGAAAGCTGATGTCATTTTTTTCATGAATTTCCCCTCGATTTTTATTTTTTATAATTCTCTATCAATTTGCTAGCATAAATTCAGGCAATTTCCAGAAGCGTTTTTGTTAAAATATGCGCCGGATCGCACAAACCGTCTATTATATTTAAGTGGTGCCTGTCTGCCTCCTCGACAAAATTGACCTCACAAGCAAATCCGCTCCAAATATTAGTGTGTAGTGCACTTTGTCTAATAAATTCAGGCAGTTCAGCTCCTCCAACCCATGCTGTTAACTTGGCGCCGTTGACAGGCTCCAACAACGCAGGGCTCTCGGCATAGGCCTGCTTATCATTGAGCCGCAAAACCTCATTCATTTCTGTTCTCATCAATGGTCGCAAGTCACTCAGGCCTGAAATAGAGACTGTATGCTTGATCCGCTGCATAATATTAGCATCAAGCGGCGAGGTTTGCGTATTCATGCGGCTAACAATCTGACCACCAGCAGAATGGCCGACCAAATAAATTGACCCGTTAACTTTGCTTGCAGCATGTTTAATCGCGTTAGCTGCCTCGATGACAATGTCTCCAATCCGTACAACAGGACAGAGCGTATAAGAAATGACAGCGACAGCAAAGCCATGCGCAAGAGCACCAGCTGCTAAATAAGAGGAATAAGACTTATCAAGCTTCATCCAATAGCCGCCGTGAACATAGACGACCAAGCCTTTAACACCTTCTTTTTTAAGGTTGTTTATGGATTGCGGATAAAAAAGATCATATTGGTTACGCCTACGTGACCCATAAATGATATCAGCTTCCAATCGGTCTTCTTGTGAAGCTTTCTCACGAAAGCGAAGCGATTTCTCCTGCCATAAGGGCGGATATTCCGCTGAATTGGAAACATGCAGCACGTTAGAATAAGCCAGATCCCAATCTATTTTGCTAATATCATTCAAACTTCGCACCTCTCCCAGTGTGTTCCGCTGAATTAAGCTGCCCGTTTCTTTTTTACATGTTAATATGCGTGGCAATGGCCCTATTGTCGACACAAGATCAAAATAATTTCAAGCATGAAGTTTCATACTTGAAATTATTTTGTTTGGTGTCAGGATGGATAAGTGAATAAGATATCCGTTTTTGGGAGGAAACAATGTCTTATATGACCATACTGCTTTGGCCGGATGAACTGCGCTAATGCCAGAAAACAAAGTTTTAGCGTCCAAAATGACAAGTGCTGACCGTTTGACATCAAAGCAAAACCTGCGCGTTTGGCTGAAAGTTTTAAAAACGACCAAGCATATTGAAGCTATGATTCGCGAAAAACTTCGTGATGAATTCGATACCACATTGCCCCGTTTCGACGTGATGTCCGCGCTTTATCGTTTTGATGAAGGCTTGCGCATGTCGGAACTATCCGCGGCTTTACGCGTTTCAAACGGCAATGTTACCGGCATTATTGAACGACTGGTTTCTGATGGTCTTGTGCTCAGAGAAACCGTTTCAGGCGATAAACGCGCAACCATCGTACGCTTAACCAAAGCAGGCAGAGCCAGCTTTGAAACCTTAGCCGATGCCCATGAAAAATGGATTGATGACGTTTTGCAGGTTTTGGAGCCTGCACAAAGCGCGGCGCTTTTAACGATAATGGATGAAATTGACCACTCCCGTGGTTTTACTGAAGGCTGACCTCCCGCAGCCTGCCTATTGTTTTATTTAAAACAAATATAGAGCATAGCAGGGGAATAAACATGCTTGGTCCTTCCGCGCATATTGATGATTTTTCGCGAAAAAATTTGCCGCCATTTCAGGAATGGCCTGAGTTGCACACGTACAACTTTCAATATCCAGACTATCTAAACGCTGCCGTCGAACTAACTGATGCGATGGTTGCCAAGGGTTTTGGTGACAAAACCGCACTGATCGGGAATGGTCGGCGTCGCACTTACAAAGAATTATCCGACTGGACCAACCGTCTGGCGCATGTGCTGGTAGAAGATTACGGCATTGTACCGGGTAACCGCATTCTGATCCGCTCAGCCAATAACCCCGCGATGGTCGCCTGCTGACTGGCCGCCACCAAAGCTGGAGCGGTTGTCATTAATACTATGCCGATGCTGCGCGCTGGTGAACTGACAAAAATCGTCGATAAGGCACAAGTCAGCCTCGCGCTCTGCGATAGCCGTTTGCTTGATGACATGGTGGCTTGTGCTGAAGACAGCATTTATCTCAAACGCGTTGTCGCCTTTGACGGCACCGCCAATCATGAAGCCGAACTTGATTATGCCGCGCTTGATAAACCAGTGCAATTTGAAGCGGTAAAAACCGGTCGTGACGATGTTGCTTTGCTTGGTTTCACATCCGGAACGACTGGTGAACCAAAGGCCACCATGCATTTTCATCGTGACCTGCTGATGATTGCCGATGGTTACGCCAAAGAAGTGCTTAATGTGCAGCCGGAAGATATTTTTGTCGGCTCCCCTCCTCTCGCCTTTACATTCGGCCTTGGCGGGTTGGCGGTGTTTCCTCTGCGTTTTGGCGCAACAGCCGCATTGCTGGAGCAAGCAAGTCCGCCCAATATGATCAAACTCATTGAAACTTATAGGGCGACAATCAGCTTTACCGCACCGACGGCCTATCGGGTAATGTTGCAAGCGATGGAAGATGGCGCTGATCTTTCTTCCCTTCGTATGGCGGTCGCTGCCGGTGAAACATTGCCAGCGCCTATTTACGATGCATGGATTAAAGCGACAGGCAAACCTTTGCTTGATGGCATTGGCGCAACAGAAATGCTCCATATTTTCATCAGCAATCGGCTGGAGGATTCTGGCCCCGGAAGCACCGGCAAACCAGTAAGCGGCTACGAAGCAAAAATCGTCGATGACAATATGCAGGAAGTTCCGCGCAATACGATCGGCCGTCTGGCTGTGCGCGGGCCAACCGGCTGCCGCTATCTTGCCGACAAGCGCCAGCAAGATTATGTACGTGATGGCTGGAACTTAACCGGCGATGCGTTTTATCAAGACGATGACGGCTATTTCCATTTTGCGGCGCGAAATGATGATATGATTATCTCAGCCGGATATAATATTGCCGGGCCCGAAGTTGAGGCCGCCCTCCTCGCGCACCCCGATGTCAGTGAGTGCGCTGTCATTGGTGCCGAGGATGAAGAACGCGGCCAACGCGTGCAAGCTTATATCGTCTTGCAGAAAGGCGCCATACAATCGGACGAAATGATTAAGCGCTTACAAGACCATGTCAAACAGGTGATCGCGCCTTATAAATATCCTCGCAGAATTTTGTTTGTTGAAGCCTTGCCTAAAACGCCTACAGGCAAAATTCAGCGCTATCTTTTAAAAAAAATGCACCATTAAGATATTACTCAGGAGTTGTACGCGTACAACTCCCTTCTCTTTTGTTGTACGTGTACAACCGAACTATGCATCACATTGCAAATAAAACACGCATTATAATATGCGCTAAAAATGCTGAATATCTTTAGCAGCGCTGATAGCGGCAGATTAACCATTCTCACACCGCTCAAACTCCGCCTGTCAACAAAACCAAGCCATTTATAAAAAACCTTGTAACTGCTTGATTCTTGTAAGATAACAAGGCATCTTGCATTTACCTCAGCTGTTGTATGGCGTTAAAAGAGCTGATATCACTATGGTAACTAATCTCTTAATGAGCGATTGCTCTCTGATTAGAATCGAGTCATAATAATCAGCGCTTATATTAGTCCATTTCGGAAAAAAGCGCTGATCAACGAGGTGGGTATGTCTATCAACAATGAAACAGAACGTCCGGTTGGCGAAAGTCTGCGTTCTTTGATTGCTGCTGATGCTGCGGAACTATCGCGGCAGTTACAAGCGCATCAGTTGAGAACATTTCCGCCGACAGCGCAAAAAAGCATCCGTTTATTTACACCACATGAAGCCGCCGAATTTATCGGCATTCATGAAGGTTATTTGCGTCAGATCGTTGCTGAGGGTCACGGGCCTGAGCCATTGCCAAATGGCCGCCGTATGTATTCCATTCACGACATCGAAGAACTTCGCACAATCTTAGATGAAGGATCAGGCAAGAACTCGCCAAAATATATCCGTCATCGTCGCGAAGGTGAAAAACTGCAAATCATCTCGGTGATGAACTTTAAAGGCGGCAGTGCAAAAACGACCAGCACCGCGCATCTTGCTCAATATCTGGCTTTGCGCGGTTACCGCGTACTTGCCATTGACCTTGATCCGCAAGCCAGCCTTTCAGCAATGTTCGGGCATCAGCCAGAAATTGATGTAGATCACAATGAAACGATCTATGCGGCTATCCGTTATGATAAGCATCGCCGTCACATCACCGAAATCGTCCGTTCCACATATACACCTGGATTGCATATCATTCCGGGCAATTTGGAGCTGATGGAATTTGAACATGAAACGCCAAAAGTTCTGGCTGACCGTCAACAGGAGACAATGTTCTTCTCCCGTATTGGCGAATGTCTGGCTGAGATTGAAAGCGTTTATGATGTGATTGTTATCGACTGTCCGCCACAGCTGGGCTTTTTGACCCTGTCTGCTTTGTGCGCTGCAACTTCGGTTTTGATCACTGTTCATCCACAAATGCTTGATGTTATGTCCATGTCGCAGTTTTTGCATATGACGTCTGATCTTCTCAATGTTGTTGAGAGAGCAGGGGGCAATACTGAATATGACTGGATGCGCTATCTGATTACGCGTTTTGAGCCTAATGATGGACCGCAAAGCCAAATGGCTGGCTTTATGCGTTCTATCTTCGGCAATCGCGTGCTTGAGAATGCGATGGTTAAATCCACCGCTATTTCCGACGCCGGTCTGACGAAGCAAACGCTTTATGAAGTTGACCGTGCACAATTTACGCGTGGCACTTATGACCGCGCGCTTGAATCTCTGACACTTGTTAATGGCGAGATTGAAGAAATGATCCGTAAAACATGGGGGCGCAAGTAATCCATGGCACGTAAAAACCTGTTTGATATCAAGGTAACTCCGCCAACTGAAGCCAATGAGCCAGTTGATCAAAGAACACGTCCGTTAGGTCGTCCTTTGATGGGGCTTGGTGAAAACATTAAACCATCAAGCCCTGTTGGTGCGATTTCACAATCATTGGAAAATATGAATGTGCGCGCCAATCGAGCAGATGAAATTGAAAAACAGCTTGCCGAAGGTCAAACAATCGTCGAGCTGGATCCCGAATTTCTGGAAAGTTCATTTGTCGTCGACCGTTTAGGCGTTGAACTTGAAGATCAGCAGGCTTTGATCGATCAGATCAAAGAACATGGTCAGCAAGTGCCTATTTTGGTGCGTCCACATCCTGAAAAACATGGCTTTTATCAGGTTGCATATGGTCATCGTCGTTTAGCCGCGATCAAAACCATTGGCGGCAAGATTAAAGCTGTTGTACGCGATCTAAGCGACGAACAGCTGGTTGTCAGTCAGGGGCAGGAAAACAATGCCCGTACTGATCTAAGCTTCATTGAGCGTTGTTTCTTTGGATGGCAGCTGGAACAGCGCGGTTTCTCGCGCGATGTTATTATG
>JAEWHQ010000253.1 GCA_023387715.1 Pseudomonadota bacterium
GTATGCGCGGAAGTCACCAAAGAATTTGGTGATAGCAGCTGTCAACGAGGTCTTACCATGGTCAACGTGACCGATGGTGCCGATGTTAACGTGTGGTTTGTTACGTTCAAATTTACTCTTAGCCATCGCCGTTGTTCTCTTCTTTTAGAACTGCCTGCGTGCCAGCATAGGTATCCATACTGGCGTTCAATACAGAAAAACGGACCGGTTTCCCGTCCGCTTCATGAAAACTTTACGCCAGTTCGCTCTCGAAACTCTGGAGCGGGTAGCGGGAATCGAACCCGCGTATTCAGCTTGGAAGGCTGCTGCTCTACCATTGAGCTATACCCGCGCACATTGACATCCGCTCCGGCAGTGGTGGAGGAAGTTGGATTTGAACCAACGTAGGCTTAGCCAACGGATTTACAGTCCGTCCCCTTTAACCACTCGGGCATTCCTCCAGCTTACACTGCCAGCGGAGTCGAGCAACTAGGCATTTGACAACGATTTGAGTGACTTAACATTTTGATTTGTCAATCAATCGCTGTTGGTGGCGTTATGACGATAGAGCCGCGAACTGTCAACAGCCAATTCTCAATTCTTTGCAGAAAAATGCATATTCTTTCCACAGCCTGTCAAAAAAATCAGTTTTTCACGACTCTGAAAGTGCTGATTGCTGATTGTTTTCAACAGGCTAAGCCGCAAAAACACGTAAAAAACCGCGTAAAACCGGCACAATTTATGCCTTTTACTCAATATAGGCATACTTAGACAGCTTTTTCATGTATGCAGACTGTCAAATTCCTCTTTGAAGAAATTAAAATCGCCATGAGCACCGACAATAATAAAAAAACACCCAAAGATTCTCATTACGCACGTTTGAGACGCCAGTTTCGCGACCAGAATGCGAATCCTTCGACACAAAATTTTCGTAAAAGCACCCGTCCGGCGACAGATGCGCGTGCATTGTCTGATGATTTAGTGCGTCTTTATGGTTTGCACACGGTTCGCGCCGCTGTTTTGAACCCGAACCGCAAGATCACCCGCATGCTGGCGACCCGTAACGCCCTCGCCCGCCTTGAAATTGAAGATATCGAATCTCGCAACTTTCCGATTGAGATTGTAACGCCCCGCGATATCGACAATGAAACCGGCAGCGAAGCCGTGCATCAGGGCGTGATGATTGAAGCAAAGCCGCTGAAAGCACAAAAACTCAGCGATTTGCAGGACAGCCAGCTGCTTTTGGTGCTCGATCAGGTCACTGATCCGCATAATGTCGGCGCCATCATGCGTTCGGCCGTGGCTTTCGGTGCGCAGGCGCTCATCACCACCAGCCGTCACAGCCCGCAAGAATCAGGTGTCTTGGCAAAATCTGCCTCCGGTGCGCTGGAACTGATCAATCATATTGAAGTGCGCAACCTTGCCGAAGCACTGGAAGAGCTGCACGAACTTGGCTTTATGACCATCGGCCTTGATTCTGAAGGCCCTGCTGAAATGGAAGCGACCTTAACGGGCGGCAAAATCGCGCTTGTTTTGGGTGCAGAAGGTAAAGGCCTTCGCCAGAAGACCCGCGAAACCGTTTCAGCTCTTGCCCGCCTTGATATGCCGGGTGAGATCAAATCACTCAACGTCTCTAATGCAGCAGCTATTTCGCTTTATGCAGCCGAGCGTTATCTGCGCAGCAAATAAACGTTCAGTTTTGGCAATAAAAAAAGCGGCTATGGGAAATAGCCGCTTTTTCTTTATCTGATTGAGAGCGTGCTTAAATTATGCGCTCGCAATGTAATTGCGAATCTCGTCGGCTTCACGCTCGACCTGCTCAATACGAGCCTTCACCACGTCACCAATAGAAATAATGCCTTCCAGCTTACCGTCACGTTCCACCGGCATATGGCGGAAGCGTTTCTGTGTCATGATTTCCATCACCTGATTAACGGTGTGCTTTTCCTGACATGTCTCGACTTTTTTGGTCATCGCTTCGGACACTGGCATATCCAATGCCTTTTGCCCTTGCGCGGAAAGCATCCGCACCACGTCACGCTCTGACAAGATCCCCAAAATCGCATGTGCTTCATCACATATCACCAAAGCACCGATACGATGACGTGCGAGCATGGCGATAACTTCTGACAGGGTCGCATTCGGCATCGCACTGATGACGTCACGCCCCTTTTTTTCCAGAATAGATTTAACCGTCATGATTAATCCTCCCATTTACGGATATGCGAGCTCAATATTGCTTATTAGTTTTATGCATTATTCTCACAACCAAAGCCCTTCCCCCAAAAGCTTCCGTATTCCGTTATGGTGATCTGTCAGATCAAACAAATCAAGTCACTAAACATGATCTGGCGTTATAATTATCTAAGCCACATATCAGCTGCTTCATCTGTTTAGCGCTTAAAATAACGATCATATTCCTTTGGCCGATCCAGCAAAGCAATGCCAAAGAAGCCAGCTAAAAATCCGCCAATATGCGCCTCCCATGCAATAGAGGCCAAACCTGTCTCCTGCGCCGAATAAACACCGGTGATAATATTGATGATAAACCAGATGCCGACAAAGGTTATGACAGGGCGATAAGTCAGTGTGGTCAGGACAGGCAGGAGCGGCTCCGCAAAGGCCGACATGTTTTTGTTACCGCTATGGGTTGGCACACGCCTGAAGCCATAGCGCGCCGCCGCGCCCATCATACCGGAGATCGCACCGGACGCCCCCACCAGCGGAATATTGCTGGTCGGATAAATGGCATAATGCGTCAAAACAGCGACAATCGATGTCAGCGCCCAGAAAATCAAAATCTTTGATGTGCCGATGCGGCCTGCCAATGGCGAGCCGAAGGCTGCCAGCCACACCATATTAACCGCCAGATGCGCAAAACTGCCATGCATGAATGAATAACTCAGCATGGTGAACAATGCCGCCGGGTCATAAAAGCCGGCACCATAAGTAAAGCGCGCCGGAATGAAGGCAAAATTTAACATGAAGATAAAATTATGCTCTTCAGAGATCAGATAGTTTTGCGCAACATAAATTAAACCACAAAGCCCGATCAAGCCGATGATAACAGCAGGAATATTGAAAACCGGTTCGCGTGTCTTTTGCGGTTGCGGAGAACCGCCGCCCCTTTGATAGGTCACACCATAGCTTTCATTTGAATCATGATTTGTCATGAATATTTGATTCCCGTCAGTTCACATCCTGCACTTTATATCATATGGAGTGGCAGCCTTGAAAAAAGAACTGTTCATCAGACAGATAGGTTATTTTTTGGCTTCAGCGCTCTTTTTTAATTCTTAACAAATTTAACCAAATCACCATCTGATGCCGTCAGCTTTGACAGGCTGCGCGAACTGTCTCTCATCCGAAAGCTTTAAGTAGAAACAAAGCGAAATATACAATTATATAATTAAATCAAATACTTAATATGATATTCGGAATCAAATTCTGAAAGACTTCATCAATCTCGTTAACCTTAACAAATTCTAACAGTGGATGAGTAAAGGGTTAAGCTGGCATTCAAGCGCTTAATCCTGTTGGATAGGACAAATCACCATTTAAACGCATCAATAGCATCAGTACGCTGATGTGCTGCACAATCTGTTTTTAAGCGGTAACCTGTTTTGTCACGTTCCAGCGCCCCTCATGCACTGACACCAGCAGTGCAATTTCTTTCCACCACGTGGCACGCTTTGCGTGAAAATCACGACATCCCTTTGCGTCGTCATTTTACCCCGCGCCTGATGGCAGATTATTTGCCGGATGTTTTCATTCTGCATCATAAGGCCAAACGCGGCGTGCAATTCCGCTTGGCCGGCACCCGCCTCTGCGCGCGCCATGGTCAGGAGCTGGGCAATCAGTTGTTTTCGTCGCTATGGCGTGAACATGATCAGGTTGTAACGGAAGAGATGCTGCATAATGTGTCTGCAAATAATGTGCCATTATGTGCGCAACTAACCGGCATCAGCCGTACAAATCGTCAAAACCAGTTTGAGCTTTTGATTCTGCCGGTACAACATCAGGACGAAACGCAGTGGATTGGCGCCATCGCCGCGCATGAAAGCCCTTTTTGGCTGGAAGCAGATCCGCTCGATTATTATCAAATCGACCATTCATTCGCGATTACGCAAGATAATTTGCAGGCAGCCAAAGCACAGGTAAACGCTGCTTACTCGTATAAAAATCCGGCAAATCAAAAAGCAGCGCCGAAAAGACGCCAGTTCCGCAT
>JAEWHQ010000267.1 GCA_023387715.1 Pseudomonadota bacterium
GCATCACACATCATCCGCATCAGCATGGAGCATGTGTGCCAGCCAGATGCAGCCAAACCGCCCAGAATGCTTTTCTTGCCAGCTTCTTCATCCATATGAAAAGGCTGCGGATCATATTCTTTGGCAAAAGCGATGATTTCCGCGGCAGTTACCGTTTTGGGGCCGAGGTTGAAAACGCGGCCTTCATGAAAATCTTCATAAGCATATTTTGCGTTCAAAACAGATACCTTTCGACATAAATCACATAAGAAAAAAGGCCAGCGAGGCTGGCCTTAATTGATCATGTATTGAAGCGGAAAAGCAAGACATCGCCGTCTTGTACGACATATTCTTTGCCTTCATCGCGTGCCTTACCGGCTTCTTTAGCGGCAACTTCACCACCAAGGGTGATGTAGTCGTTATAGGCAATGGTCTGGGCACGAATGAATCCGCGCTCGAAATCGGTGTGAATAACGCCTGCTGCCTGCGGTGCCTTGGTGCCGCGCTGGATGGTCCATGCGCGTGTTTCCTTAGGGCCTGCGGTAAAGTAGGTGATGAGATCAAGCAGCTTGTAGCCGGAGCGGATCAGGCGGTCGAGACCTGGCTCTTCCAGACCCATGGCATCGAGATATTCTTTAGCTTCTTCATCGGCAAGCTGTGCAACTTCTGCTTCAATCGCCGCAGAAATGATAACGCTTTCTGCACCTTGCGCTGCTGCCATGGCTTCAACGGCTTTGGTGTGGTCATTGCCGGTTGAAGACTGGTCTTCGGCAACGTTGCAAACATAAAGCACAGGCTTGGAGGTCAGAAGATTGAGACCCTGCAAGATTGCCAGATCTTCTGCGGCAATGTCTTTCAGCAGCATGCGCACAGGCTGGCCGTTTTGCAAAAGCTTCAGCGATTCTTCCATCATCGGCAAAACAGTGAGCGCTTCTTTGTCTTTACCGGTTGCGCGCTTGCGGATCTGAACGATGCGGCGCTCAAGGCTTTCCAGATCGGAAAGCATCAGCTCGGTTTCAACGGTCTGCGCATCCGATACCGGGTCAATACGGCCTTCCACATGGGTGATGTCGTCATCTTCAAAGCAGCGCAGCACATGAACGATCGCATCGACTTCGCGGATATTGGCCAGAAACTGGTTGCCCAGACCTTCGCCCTTGGATGCACCGCGCACGAGGCCGGCAATATCAACAAAGGAAATACGGGTCGGGATGATTTCTTTGGAACCGGCAATTTTAGCCACTTCACGCATACGCGGATCAGGCACAGCCACTTCACCGGTGTTCGGCTCAATGGTGCAGAACGGGTAGTTGGCAGCCTGTGCAGCAGCGGTGCGTGTCAACGCGTTAAAGAGTGTTGATTTGCCGACATTGGGCAGGCCGACGATGCCGCATTTGAAACCCATGACTATACCTGTCTCAATAAGTTTTAAGTTAAAATGGCTATGGGATATGGAAGGGGGCAAGGTCAAGAGCGCGCAATGTCCCGTTCAGAAAAAGTGCTGTTTTAGTCTTTCTTACCAAACAGTTTTTTCAGCATATCAGCCATAGGCCCTGATTCCGGTATATTCGGTTTGCCCGATGTCGGGCGTGCCTGCCGGATATGACTTTGTGCTTTGGGCGCAGCTTTTGGTGCTGCATCCGGGGTTTTGGCGGCTGCATTAGGGCGGTTATTACCTTCACCCATTGCCAGCGCAATTTTGTTCATGAAAGAATTATCCTGACCTTGGGCCAGTAAAACAGCATTGTCGCTGATTGCTTTGATGAGCGGATCAAGCCATTGCTGATCAGCTTTGGCAAAATCACCAAGCACATGATTATGCACGAGTTCTTTCGCACCCGGATGACCGATACCTAAGCGGATACGGCGATAATCTTTAGAGCCGAGCAAGCCTTGCAAATGTGCGTCAGTGGATTTAATGCCGTTATGACCGCCTGAACCGCCGCCGGTTTTGATGCGGAGTTTTCCGGCCGGTAAATCCAGCTCATCATAAATCACGACCAGATCGGCAAGCTGCAGCTTATAAAAGCGCATAGCCTCGCCAATGGATTGGCCGGACAGGTTCATGAAGGTTTGCGGCTTGATGAGCAGAACATTTTCACCATCAATGGTGCCGTCGGCAATTTCTGCCTGAAATTTTTTCTGCCATTTGGAAAAGCTATGGCGGCGGAATATTTCATCCACCGCCATGAACCCGATATTATGTCGGTTTTGCGCATAACGGGGGCCGGGATTGCCAAGACCTGCGATGAGGAGCATGGATTTCTAACCTTCGAAATGCGCTTTAACAGACATTATTCTGCTTCAGCTTCGCCTTCAGCTTCATCTTTTACACCGCCGCCAGGAGCAGCAATGGTTGCAACTGTAAAGTCGCGATCCTGAATAACAGGGGTCACGCCCTTAGGCAGTTTAACAGATGAAATATGAACGGTTGCGCCGATATCGAGACCTTCAAGGTCAACCACGATTGCATCCGGAATTGCGTTCGCAGGTGCAACGAGTTCAACTTCGTGACGAACGACGTTGAGCAGGCCGCCGCGCTTCAGGCCCGGAGCTTTTTCTTCGTTGATGAACTGAACAGGTACGTTCACTTCAACAATTGACTTGGCGGAAACGCGCAGGAAGTCAACGTGCTGAGGGAAGTCACGGACCGGATCCAGCTGGTAATCCTTAGGGAGAACCTGAATCTTCTTGCCGTCGAGTTCTACGGTGATCACAGTGGTTTTGAAACCACCACCATGAATGCTGTAGAAAATGTCTTTATAAGAGACAGCAATGGACAGGGGAGCCTGCTTGTCACCATAAATAACAGCTGGAATCGAACCGTTGCGGCGAAGTTCGCGGGAGGACCCCTTACCAACCCGTGTGCGCGCCTCGGCCTTGAGCACTTTAGTTTCGCTCATGGCATTTCCTTTCGAATATGTATTGGAGTGTTGCCTGTTATCTCATTGAAAACAAACAACATGAAACACAAATAAACCTGCATGAAGTGGCTTGCCACTTTGCAGATAAACGATGCTCCATCCCGCGTTGCCTCCAAGGGTGTCTACGCGGATGCGGGGTCTATAAAGGATAAGCTGAAAATGTGCAAGTTTTGCTGGTCGTTTTTGTCTGTTTACGGCAATTTTCCGCGTAAAAACAGTCAATAAGATATGCATTCTGTGGGGTGTTGGGTGTCTTTGGCGTTAGAGGCTGGCATTTGGCGCAGCAAAAATGTTAGGGACGGGAACAGCTTTTGACATATTGAGTCTGCGATTATCATCGCGACCATATTTTCATGCATATGATTTTAGGAGGCGAGATGAAGGTCGGCATCGACATGGGCACCTTATCGGGGGGAACCGCGTCGGGGAATGCGGGATCGGCGGCAGCACTTGGCGCCGGCGGCAAAAATGCCATGCTTGATCTGGAGGAATTGCTAGCAACCCGCCTGTTGGTTCAGGGAAATTCGGGCTCGGGCAAATCCCATCTTTTACGCCGGCTGTTAGAACAAAGCGCGCAATGGGTGCAGCAATGCATTATTGATCCGGAAGGGGACTTCGTGACCCTTGCTGATGAATATGGCCATGTGGTTGTGGATGCAGCGCGCACTGAAGCAGAACTCACCCGCATTGCCGGACGTATCCGTCAGCATCGTGTTTCTGTAGTGCTTAATCTGGAAGGGCTGGATGCCGAGCAGCAAATGCGCGCGGCGGCGGCCTTTTTGGGCGGGCTTTTTGATGCCGATCGTGATTATTGGTATCCGATGCTGGTGGTGGTTGATGAAGCGCAGCTTTTTGCGCCTGCTGTTGGCGGTGAAGTGTCCGACGAAGCGCGTAAAGTGTCTTTGGGCGCGATGACCAACCTGATGTGCCGTGGCCGTAAACGCGGGCTTGCGGGGGTGATTGCCACCCAACGTCTGGCAAAACTGGCCAAAAACGTGGCCGCTGAAGCTTCCAACTTTTTGATGGGGCGCACATTTCTTGATATTGATATGGCGCGTGCATCCGACCTTTTAGGGATGGAACGCCGTCAGGCAGAAATGTTCCGTGATTTGCAGCGTGGCCATTTTATTGCCTTGGGGCCTGCTTTGTCGCGTCGTCCAATGCCGATTAAAATTGGCGATGTGCAAACCTCGGCGCGTTCTTCCAGCCCGAAACTAATGCCGCTGCCGGATGCACCTGTTGATGCGATGGATTTGATTTTCACGCCGTCACCGGATGAAGTGCGCCCATTGGTGCGCCGTCCTGCACCGCCGCCGCCAACGCCTTCGACCGCTGAAATTCTGGCGCAGGTCACCAAGCCGAAACCGGAGGCAGAGCAGCCGCCGGAGCCGGTTTTCCCGGGGCTTATCGAGGCTGAACGTGAAGAGCTGATTGATAAGGTGATGCGTCAGATCATTGATGATCCGGAAGCTTCATTCCGCTCTGTTGCGGTGCTTTATCAGGATTTTCTAGTGCGTTGTCGTATTCACCGTGTACCGGGCGAACCACTGGCTTTGCCTGCCTTCCGCCGCCGTTTGGCTTTGGCGCAGGCAAGTATTGACGGCGACACAGCATCGACTGAAACATGGCAGCGTGCTTTGGCCTTATCAGAAAGCCTGACCGATGATGTGCAAGGTGTGTTCTTGATTGTGGCACAGGCGGCAGTCACGCAAGCCCCATGCCCGTCAGATGCCGCTTTGGCACGTGCCTATGGCAGTCACTCCACCAGCCGTGCGCGACGTTTGCTGACCTATTTTGAAGAGCGCGGCCTGTTGGTGGTACGCAATGATTTCACCGGTAAACGTATTGTCGCTTTTCCTGATCTGGATTGCGAAACCGCTGCCGGTGATCCGAATGCACCTGATGATATGGTTGAAGAAAATACTGCCGCTGAATAAATTTTATTGCTGAAAAATAAATATAAAAAAAGCCGCCGGATTAATCAAAATCCGGCGGCTTTTTAATTAAGCTAATAAGAATTAGTCGAACAGGCTGGATACGGATTCTTCAGCAGCTGTACGAGCAATTGCTTCACCAATCAGTGGCGCAATCGAGAGAACGCGGATATTTGGCGTTGCGATGATGCTGGCTGATGGCTGAATGGAATCGGTAATCACCAGTTCTTTCAGCTTGGAAGAAGCAATACGCGCAACTGCACCACCGGAGAGAACGCCGTGAGTGATATAAGCGGTTACGCTGGATGCGCCCTTTTCAAGCAGAGCTTCAGCCGCATTGCACAATGTGCCGCCGGAATCGACGATATCATCAAACAGCAAGCAGTCTTTACCAGCCACTTCACCGATGACGTTCATCACTTCGGATTCACCAGCGCGTTCACGGCGCTTGTCAACGATAGCAAGGTTGGCACCAATGCGCTTAGCCAATGAACGGGCACGAACAACACCGCCCACATCCGGTGAAACCACCATGCAGTTGGATGTTTCGTAATTGGCTTTCACGTCACGTGCAATAACCGGAACCGCATAGAGATTGTCGGTCGGGATATCGAAGAAGCCCTGAATCTGACCTGCATGAAGATCAAGGGTCAGAACGCGGTTTGCACCGGCTTCCGTGATAAGGTTAGCAACGAGCTTGGCGGAAATAGGGGTACGCGGACCCGGCTTTCTGTCCTGACGTGCATAGCCGTAATAAGGGATCACAGCGGTGATGCGGCGTGCTGATGAACGACGGAAAGCGTCTATCATGATCAGCAGTTCCATCAGGTGATCATTGGTCGGGTAGGACGTGGACTGCATGACGAACACGTCTTCACCACGAACATTTTCCTGAATCTCAACAAAGATTTCCTGATCCGCAAAGCGCTTTACAACAGCTTTACCCATCGGAATATTGAGATAATTAGCAACAGATTCGGCAAGAACCTGATTGGAGTTGCCCGCGAAAAGTTTCATATTTTGCCTCTGACGCTGCTCTCAAGCGATGACGCACGATCGTGAAACCTGAACCATTCCGGTTACGCTCATGCGCGGATTCCAAACACCCCGCAGATATAACAATGCTGCAAACGTCCCAAATTCATAAGTTTCAGGGTCTGTGGCAGTTTGATGCGATATCTCGGATTAGCGGCCTTTTACAAAGACTCGTAGAAATTGCAAAGGGTCGATTGGTCACACTCTGTTAATATTGTGATATAAAGTCAGTTTCCCACAGGCTCTGTGGGTTATTTTGCTAAAAAACAGGCAATTTCGTCTTTTTTGTCACAAAAACAGATTATGCTGCAATATTTTTATCATGATCTGGAGCTGTTTTTCCAGTTTTGATATTGCTGAATCGTCTGATCAGCGATGGCTTCCATCGCATTTGGTGTCACGGCACCCCAGGAATCAGCGGTTGTACCTTGCACTTTTTGCTCGCCCTGAATGCGGTGCAGGCGGTTACCTGCCGGATCAAGCACATCCCAGACATAAAGCACAGTCGTTTGCCCGTTATCGGCAAGGGCTGAAAAATAGCCTTTCATGACATGGGAAGAGGGGCTGTTTTCATTGCCAGTCAGCGTGATGCCGCGCGCCTGTGCCGTTTGGTTGAGGCGCTGGGTCAGTGGTGTGACCACATTAAGCGGCGCGCCGATGATCGGAGCAATATAAAGGCTTTGTGCTGTTGCAGCCGGACGCGCGGCCGTAACAGTTGTATTTTGTGTGGCGGTCGCGGTGGCTGTATTGCCTGTGCTGTTTGCACTACTGGCGGTTGTCACGGATGTGCTTTCCGCCGGAGCGGGCAATGTGCTGGCGCTGACAGGTGTTGTCGGCGCACTGGTCACCACATTATTATTGCCAATATCCAGCGCAGACTGCGTGCTGTTGCAGCCGGTCAAAACAGCACCGAAAAGGAGAACACTCCAAAACTGATATTTATTCATGTCCGGCTTTATGCTCCTGAAATGCGGTTGCTTCTATTTAAGCTGCCGCATGAAACACGCGTTAATAAATAATCATATTTTCGTTCATTTAACAATCAGCTCGGTGGAGTGGCGGGTGAGCGACACTGCCTCTGCATTGGTCGTCAAATAGGTTTGGCCTAAAGTCATCGCGGTTTCACTATCGGAATCCATGATGATGATATTAGCACAAAGGGTCATATCCGGCTGGATGCGCTCCGGATTACCTGCATTAAAC
>JAEWHQ010000282.1 GCA_023387715.1 Pseudomonadota bacterium
GAGCACAACGCTGGAAGTCACCGTCCTTGATACGCTATTCAACGGCAAAAATCTGGCCGTTGTCGACAGCTCCATTGAAGCCCATATGCTTGATCTGCTGATCTATCGTGAAACCGCTAAAATGGCACCGAATGACGGCAAACACAGCTATATGGTTTGCGGTAAATCCTGCCTTGCCGGTGATGTTTTCGGTGAGTTCAACTTTGAAAAAGAGTTAAAAATCGGCGATCGCCTGTCCTTTGAAGACGCAGCCGGTTATACTATGGTCAAGAAAAACTGGTTTAATGGCGTGAAAATGCCCGCTATAGCGGTTCGCGAATTAGACGGTCAAATCAATGTGGTCCGCGAATTTACCTTCGCGGATTTCGAGCAGTCTCTTTCTTAAACGAAAAGGTTTAAACCCCTTCTTTTTAAGAGACTTGGTAACTGGTGTAAGTAATTAAAAGGTGCATCAACATAAATGAAGAAGAACGTTCTCATCATCGGCGCCGGTGGCGTAGCACAGGTCGTGGCGCATAAATGCGCTCAAAACAGTGATGTATTGGGAGATATACACATTGCGTCCCGGACGGTTGAGAAATGCCGCGAAATTATTAAATCCGTGCATGAAAAGAAGAACCTGAAAACTCCGGTTAAGCTTGAAGCTCATGCGCTGGACGCACTCGATATTGAAGCCACCAAAGCTCTGATTACCAAGCTTGGCGTTAATATCGTGATCAATGTCGGCTCGCCCTTCCTCAATATGTCTGTTTTGCGCGCTTGTATCGATACCGGCGTGGCCTATATGGACACTGCTATTCACGAAGATCCTAAAAAGATCTGTGAGACCCCACCGTGGTATGGCAACTACGAATGGAAACATGCCGCCGAATGTGAAGAAAAAGGCATCACCGCCATTCTCGGCATCGGCTTTGATCCGGGGGTGGTCAACGCCTATGCGCGTCTGGCTGCTGACGACTATATTGATGAAGTTAAATCCATCGATATCGTTGACATCAATGCCGGTTCGCATGGCCGGTGGTTCTCAACCAACTTCGACCCGGAAATCAACTTCCGCGAATTTACCGGTACGGTTTATTCATGGCAGAATGGTCAGTGGCAGTCGAATAAAATGTTTGAAATCGGCAAAACTTTCGACCTGCCGGTTGTGGGCCCAAGCAAGGCCTACATGACCGGTCATGATGAAGTGCATTCGCTGGCCAAGCACTATCCGAATGCCGATGTGCGTTTCTGGATGGGCTTTGGCGATCACTATATCAATGTTTTCACCGTACTTAACAATCTTGGTCTTCTGTCCGAACAGCCGGTTAAAACCGCTGAAGGTCTGGAAGTTGTGCCGCTTAAAGTGGTCAAGGCTGTGTTGCCGGATCCATCATCGCTGGCACCTGACTATACCGGCAAAACCTGCATCGGTGATTTTGTGAAGGGCACGAAAGACGGCGTTGAACGCGAAGTTTTTATCTATAACGTTGCTGATCACAAAGATGCTTATAATGAAGTGGGCAGTCAGGGTATTTCCTATACCGCAGGCGTACCACCAGTTGCAGCAGCTATGCTGATTGCATCGGGCGAATGGGACGTGAAGAAGATGGTCAATGTGGAAGAGCTTAATCCAAAGCCTCTGCTGCACATCATGAACCATATTGGTCTGCCAAGCCGCATCAAAGATGAAAATGGCGACCGCGCTTTGACCTTCGAATAAGAAATAAAAAAAAGCCCCCGACATGTTAGGGGGCTTTTTTTAATGAAAAGCTTAACCGCTCCTCTCAGGCTTCAAAATCCAGACCAATATCAAGGTTTGGTGCGCTATGGGTCAGCCAGCCGATTGATAAAAGATCAACGCCGCTTTCAGCAATTGCCACTGCCGTTGCAGGCGTAATACCTCCGGATGCTTCCGTTATCGCGCGGCCAGCAACGATTTTCACCGCTTCTGCCAGCATTTCAGGCGGCATATTATCAAGCAGCACCGCATCAACACCCACCGCCATTGCCTCATGCAATTGCGCAAGCGTATCCACTTCCACCTCGATTTTGACCATATGGCCGACATTGGCACGCGCCCGCCTGATCGCTTCGCCCACACCACCTGCCACGGCCACATGATTGTCTTTAATCAGCACCGCATCATAAAGTGCAAAGCGATGATTTTTAGCGCCCCCTGCCCGTACTGCATATTTTTCCAAGGCACGTAAACCCGGCATGGTTTTGCGGGTGCATGTGACATGCGCTTTGGTGTGGCTGACCGCTTGCATTAAATCATACGTTACAGTGGCAATGCCGGATAAATGACCAAGCAGATTAAGTGCGGTGCGCTCTGCCATCAAAAGGCTGCGCGACAAACCGCTGACCTTAGCGATAACAGCACCTGCCTCCAGCACATCACCATCTTGACAAACTGCGCTAAATTTCACGCCTGGATCAACCAGTTCAAAACTTAAAGCGGCAAGATCCAAACCGGCAATCACCCCTTGCGAACGGCTGCGGAAAACCATTGTTGAACGATGATCCGCCGGAATAACAGCACTGCTGGTGATGTCGCCGGCAAGACCTAAATCTTCTGCCAAAGTTGCACGCACCAATGGCTCGACGATAAAACGCGGCAAAGAACTTAATGTCATGATACTCTCTCCCCCGTCCCTTATTTAACCGCCAGCATCCGCTCAACAGCAAGACGCGCAGGCGCTGCAATCGACGGATCAATTGTCACTTCATGACGATTATTTTCCAAAGCATCACGGATGTTTTTCAAGGTAATCAGCTTCATATGTGGGCAAAGATTGCACGGACGGATAAAATCCACGTCCGGATGCTGCACCGCCACATTGTCGCTCATTGAGCATTCGGTCAAAAGCACAACGCGCGCCGGTTTTTCTGCACCGACAAAATCCGACATCATTGCAGTTGAGCCAGAAAAATCAGCCACTTCAACCACTTCCGGCGGGCATTCAGGATGCGCCAAAATCACGACACCCGGATGACTGTCACGAAGCTCGGCAATATCGGCAGGTGAAAAGCGCTCATGCACCTCGCAATGGCCTTTCCATGCAATGATTTCGACATTGGTTTCACGCGCAATATTCTGCGCCAGAAACTCGTCCGGTATCATCAGCACTTTGGACACACCTAAAGATTCCACCACCTTTTTAGCATTGCCAGAGGTGCAGCAAATGTCAGAAGCCGCCTTCACTGCCGCCGATGTGTTGACATAAGTGATAATCGGCACGCCCGGATGCGTTTGGCGTAACAGCGCAACATCTTCCGGCGTGATGGAATCAGCCAGTGAGCAGCCTGCGCCCAGATCAGGGATCAGCACCGTTTTGGACGGATTGAGCAATTTGGCAGTTTCGGCCATGAAGTGGACACCCGCCACCACAATCACATCAGCATCTGCATTGGCAGCCTCACGCGCCAGCGCCAGACTGTCGCCGACAATGTCAGCAACGCCGTGGAAAATCTCCGGCGTCTGATAATTATGCGCGAGAATAACCGCGTTGCGGGTGCGTTTAAGTTCTAAAATCGCCGCCACATCATCCTCAAAGGACAACCATTCGGCTTTCGGCAAAACCCGCGCCACGCGATCATAAAGCTGCGATACTGATGCTAATTGATTCATAACCCCTCCTTATACTCAATACGAGTATATCATGGGCGCGTAGATATACTCGTATTGAGTATAATGTCAACCGCGTGAGAGAGGTAATTTTGATCCGGCCAGAGCGCGCTCTTCAAGAATGGTGTGACGGAAGCGGAAAAGCTTAGCCGGACGACCGCCGGTTTCGGTGTCGCTGTCACCGGTTTCTTCCACCAAGTTCTGTTGTTCCATCAGGCGGCGGAAGTTTTGCTTGTG
>JAEWHQ010000142.1 GCA_023387715.1 Pseudomonadota bacterium
TCGTTTTGCTGAAGAAACCATGGATATTTATGCGCCGCTTGCTGGTCGCATGGGTATGCAGGATATGCGTGAAGAGCTGGAAGAGCTGGCTTTCCGTTATATCAATCCGGAAGCGTGGCGGGCGGTGACGGATCGTTTAGCAGAACTTTTGGAAAAAAATCGCGGCATCCTGAAGAAGATTGAAGGCGATTTGTCCGAGCTTTTTGCCGCCAACGGCATTAAAGCCAGCGTTAAAAGCCGGCAGAAAAAGCCTTGGTCAGTTTTCCGCAAGATGGAAACCAAGGCGCTGTCTTTCGAGCAGCTCTCCGATATTTTCGGCTTTCGTGTCGTGGTTGATACGGTTGAAGATTGTTATCGCGCATTGGGTATCATCCACAGCACATGGTCGATGGTTCCGGGTCGCTTTAAAGATTACATCTCAACGCCGAAACAGAACGATTACCGCTCTATTCACACCACCATTGTCGGGCCTTCGCGCCAGCGTGTAGAGTTGCAAATTCGCACCCGCGCCATGGATGATGTGGCGGAATATGGTGTGGCGGCGCACTCGATTTATAAAGATCATGGCAGCGGCACACCAACCAGCGGCGGTAATTCTATTTCGATGGAAACTAACGCTTATGCATGGCTGCGCCAGACTATCGAAGCTTTGTCAGAAGGTGATAATCCGGAAGAATTTCTGGAACATACCAAGCTTGAACTGTTTCAGGATCAGGTTTTCTGTTTCACCCCTAAGGGCAGGCTGATTGCTTTGCCCCGTGGCGCAACCCCGATTGATTTTGCTTATGCGGTGCATACCGATGTGGGCGACAGCTGTGTGGGTGCCAAGGTTAATGGCCGTATCATGCCGCTGATGACCAAGTTGAAAAACGGCGATGAAGTGGAAATTATCCGCTCCAAGGCGCAGGTGCCGCCTGCGGCGTGGGAATCGCTGGTTGCAACAGGTAAAGCCCGTTCGGCTATTCGCCGTGCGACCCGTTCGGCTGTGCGTAAGCAATATTCCGGACTTGGTATGCGTATTCTGGAACGCGCTTTTGAGCGTGCCGGAAAACCGTTCAGCAAAGATATTTTAAAGCCCGGCTTGCCGCGTTTGGCGCGCAAGGATGTTGAGGACGTGCTCGCCTCGGTCGGTCGTGGTGAGTTGCCGTCTACTGATGTGGTGAAGGCTGTTTATCCTGATTATCAGGATACACGGGTGACAAGCCAAACACCGCCGCAAACCGGTGAAAAAGGCTGGTTCAACATTCAAAATGCTGCCGGAATGATCTTTAAGGTTCCTGAAGGCGGTGCGGATGTTGATGACGAAAAAAGCACAGCCAAATCAGGCAAAAAAGCGCTGCCTATTCGTGGTGCGAATTCTGATCTGCCCGTGCGCTTTGCGCCTGAAGGTGCAGTGCCAGGCGATCGTATTGTCGGTATTTTGCAGCCCGGTGCAGGGATCACTATTTATCCGATCCAGTCACCGGCATTGACGGCCTATGATGATCAGCCGGAGCGCTGGATTGATATCCGCTGGGATATTGACGGCGAAATGCATGAGAGATTTCCGGCACGTATCTCCATCTCGGCAATCAACTCGCCGGGTTCGCTGGCCGAAATCGCGCAGATTATCGCCGCTAATGATACCAATATCCACAATTTGTCGATGATCCGTAAGGCTCCGGACTTTACTGAACTGCTGATCGATGTAGAAGTCTGGGATTTGAAACATCTCAACCGGATTATTTCACAACTTAAAGATAGCGCTTGCGTTTCCAGCGCCAGTCGCGTGAACGGATAGGAAAATACATGAATACCGATGACGTTTTGGCCGTCTTTCGCGAGGCGGGCGGCATCCTTGAAGGCCATTTTATCCTCACCTCAGGTTTGCGCAGTCCGGTTTTCCTGCAAAAAGCACGCGTTTTTATGCATGCTGACAAGACAGAAAAACTTTGCAAAGCCTTGGCTGAAAAGATTAAAGCAGCCGATCTTGGCCCGATTGATTATGTGGTCGGCCCTGCAATCGGCGGTTTGATCCCGTCTTATGAAACATCGCGCCATTTGGGTGTGCCATCCGTTTGGGTCGAGCGTGAAAACGGTGTTTTCCGTCTGCGTCGCTTTGATGTGCCAAAAGGCGCGCGCGTTGTTATCGTGGAAGATATTGTGACAACTGGCCTTTCCATTCGTGAGACAATCGCTTGCATGGAAGATCTTGGTATTGAAGTGGTGGCTGCGGCTTGTATCGTTGATCGTTCAGCCGGTAAGGCCGATGTCGGTACACGCTTGATTGCATTGGCGGAATATGAGGTGTCTGCTTATCCGGCAGATGCTTTGCCGCCTGAGTTACAGGCCATTCCGGCTGTAAAACCGGGTAGCCGTAATATTTAAGTACGGCATTTTTTACTAAAATATTGAAAACAAGAGTTGCGGGATAAAGATTTATCTCGCAATTCCTTATGTTATCTGACAAATTGCCAGAGTAATGGTACTTGTATTCAATGAAAATAGCATCATTTTGTAAAAGTCATACAAGGGTCAGTAAATAGTGTCTTCAGCTCTTCCATGTCATTCAGCCGAAAAACCAAAACGTGAAACATGCAGCATCTGTGCAGATTGCTGTGTGCGTCATCTTGCGGTTTGTGCAGCTTTGGATGGCGACGAGCTTGATGCACTGGAAGCGATTATGAGCGCGAAGCAGCTCGGCGCCAATGAAATGCTGGTGGAAGAGGGGCAGGCCAAAACCCGCGTCTATAGTTTAACCTCCGGCATGTTGCGCCTTTATACATCGCTGCCCGATGGCCGCCGTCAGATTTCAGGTTTTTTGTTTCCCGGCGGTTATCTGGGGCTTGCGGATAATGAGGTTCATTCGCAAACAGTGGAAGCGGTTGTGCCTTCGGTTTTGTGCTCGTTTTCAGACCGCGAGATGGATGCTCTGATGGAGCGCTATCCGCAGTTGAAAGAGCGCCTTTACGAAATGACCAAATTTGCGCTGCGTCAGGCGCATGATAATCAGATGATCCTCGGCCGCCTGGCACCGGTGGAAAAACTGGCAAGCTTTTTGCTGCTTTTGGCCAACCGTCCGCAGGCAGAAACGACAAGCAATCCGGTGCATCTGGCGATGAACCGTACCGATATTGCTGATTATTTAGGGCTCACGATTGAAACAGTCAGCCGCAGCTTTACCAAGCTGAAGACGCAGGGACTCATCCGCCTCATTGATGCCAACACGGTCGAGATTACTTCTTACCGCTCATTGGCTGCTGTAGCAGGGTTGGATATTACCCATCTGATGAGCACCGCGAACGCTTGATCGCTCCGGCAGTATTTGTTTCCCCACAGATTAATTATATTTAATATTATTGCGTCTGCATGATTGATTATGATCAATGCTGATTATGTTCGCGCTGGCTACTATCATCACATAGTTTCCCTGATTGCAGGAAATTGAATCCGGCGTTGATACATCATTACTGCCGGAAAGGATTTTTATAGTCTGTACGAGGCTGGTGATGACATTCTGGGCTGCCATGATTTTCATAAATCTTCTTGGGTTCTCCGTGCTTAGCTTTGGTCATCCGGTGCCTTTACTGGCAAGGGTCAAGAAGTCGGTGCGCTAAGATGCAAGAAGAAATCGTCCGTCATTATGCTTCGTTGGCTGTTCCTAGATATACATCTTATCCGACAGCCGCAGATTTTACGCAGCAGGTCACGCCAACACATATGAGCAGCTGGCTGCGCCAATTGGGGCCGCAAGAAGCTGTTTCACTTTATTTGCATATTCCTTATTGCCGTCAGCTTTGCCATTATTGCGGTTGTCATGCGAAGGTCGCGCGCCGTGATGATGTGATCGATAATTTTGTGCAGGATTTACTGGCCGAAATCCACCTTGTCGGCCGGCATTTGTCATCACGTCCTCAAGTCAAGCATTTGCATTGGGGCGGCGGTACACCTTCTATTTTACATGCGCAGCAGTTTGAAAAAATTATTGCTGCATTGCGTGGGCATTTTGATTTTGATCCGCAGATGGAACATGCCATCGAGCTTGATCCGCGCACAGTCACGGCTGAACTGACCAAAGTACTGGCCGCACAGGGCGTAAACCGTGCTTCACTGGGCGTGCAGGATGTTGATCCGGAAGTTCAGAAAGCTATCGGGCGTGTGCAGCCATTATCTGTAGTAAAACAGGCGGTGGATAATCTGCGTGGTGCCGGCATTGAACGGATTAACTTCGATCTTATTTACGGTCTGCCTTTGCAGACAGAAGAAACATTGCGTCAGACATGTCAGAGCGTGCGTGAATTTGCACCTGATCGTATTGCTTTTTACGGTTATGCACATCTGCCGCAGCGCCGCGCCAATCAGCGTTTGATTGATAATGCCGCGCTGCCGGATGCAGATGCGCGCTATGCACAGGCAGCCGTTGTGCGCCAGTGTTTTACAGATTTCGGCTATGAGGAAATCGGCATAGATCACTTTGCCTTATCCGATGATCCTTTGGCTGTTTCAGCACGGGAAGGGCGGTTAAACCGCAATTTCCAAGGTTACACAGATGACAACTGCCCAACTTTGATTGGCTTCGGACCTTCATCTATTTCACAATTCTGGGGCGGTTTTGCGCAAAATATATCCGATATTAAACAATATGGCCTCTCTGTCAGAGAGGGTCGACTGGCGACGCTGCGTGGGCATATTATGCGCGATCGAGATCGCACTCGTGCTGACGTTATATTGGCACTGATGTGCAATTTTCAGGCAGATCTGAACAAGCTGGCCTTAGGTGTTGATTTTTCAGATGAAATGGCTCTATTACGGCCATTGATTGCTGATGGTATCGTGACTGTCAGAGATGGCATCGTGGCAATGTCGCGTCAAAGACGACAGCTTATTCGGCCAGTTGCTGCAATATTTGATGAATTCCGCAGGGGAAATGTTCACGGCTTTAGCTTCGCCGTTTGAGCTGGACTTGTGGGGTAGCCGGCCCGTGCATTTATGCGGGGGGAGCGGCAATGGGCATCGCACTCAGTGGGGGCTGAGTGCGATGCTTTCATTTTAAGTGCTTATTTCAGGCTTTGTGTTTATGTAGTTTCGGCAGGAAAATGGCTGTAAGTCCCAGTGCTGGCAGGAACGAGCAGACATGATAAACATATTCAATGCTTTTTGCGTCCGCTACAATACCTAAGAGCGCTGCCGCAATACCGGCAATACCAAAGGCAAAGCCGAAGAAAAGACCTGAAACCATACCCACACGACCCGGCAATAATTCCTGCGCAAAAACGATAATCGCAGGAAAAGCTGAGGCCAGCACAAAGCCGATTACCATTGTCAGCACGGATGTCAGCGGCAGGTTGGCATAA
>JAEWHQ010000163.1 GCA_023387715.1 Pseudomonadota bacterium
GACAAGACCTATGCCAGCCTTTCCGACGGCACACCGCTTGTAACCGGCGAACAACGCGGCAGCGGCAATTTGATCTTTTTCCATATTGCGCCGGATACCAGCTGGTCTAACCTCTCAATCTCCGGCACATTTGTGGACATGCTGCGCCGCACATTGGCGCTTTCACGGCAAACCGGCGCACCAAGTGGCGCCGGTGATATAGTCTCATGGCCGCCATTTTTAAGCCTTGCTGCTGATGGCACGCTCATGCCAGCTGCAAGGCAAGCATTGCCATTACAGATCACAGCCGGTGAAACACCAAAAGCCACTTATCAGACACCTGCCGGTTTTTACGGCACACAAGATAATCTTTTTGCGCTCAACCTCTTTAACAAAGATATGAAGCTCAAAGCCCTTGAAAAGCCGGAACTTACTGTGCCGGTTACCGTGAAAGATTATCTCAAACGCACAAGCCTGCCTTTGCGCGGCTTTATGCTGGCAGCCGCAGCACTTTTATTGGCGCTCGACAGTGCGCTCTTGTTATATCTCAGCGGTGTTTTCAATAAACACGGCCGCCACTTGTTAAAAGCACTGATCCTGATTGGGGTGCTGATAAATGTGGCACATTTTACCCCTGTTTCAGAAGCACTTGCTCAGGAACAGGAAGCACAGCAAGAGCCAAAACCCCACGATGACAGCAAGCCCGAAGATGCTGCAATCATCGCCTCCGTGTCACAAACCCGCCTTGCCTATATTGTCACCGGCAAAGCTGAAACAGACGATATCAGCAAAGCAGGTTTGCGCGGGCTGACTTTCGCCATTGCCGACCGCACCACGATGGAGCCTGATGACGCCATCGGGCTTGATCCGGAAAAAGACATTATGGCTTTTTACCCGCTGATTTATTGGCCGGTGGAAGCCGATGCACCTATGCCGAGCGAAGAAGCCATTGCACGCGTCAGTGCTTATATGCAGCAAGGCGGCACAGTTTTGTTTGATACTCGCGATCAGCTGACCGCCTCATCACAATTCGACAATGCAGCTTCAGCCAATAATTTGCGCCTGCGTGCCATTCTCAATCAGATGAATGTACCGGCACTGGAGCCTGTGCCGGAAAACCACGTTATCAGCAAAACTTTCTACATTATGCCGGAATTTCCGGGGCGCTTTTCCGGCAGCCCTTTATGGGTTGAGGCTGGCAAAACCGGCAATGAAGACAGTAACCGTCCGGTCAATGCAGGTGATGGTGTCAGTTCCATTCTCATCACCGCCAATGATTTTGCCGGTGCATGGGCGGTTAACGAACAGGGAGAACCGCTTTTTCCAACCATTCCCAATGATCCGATGCAGCGCATTTATGCCCTTCGCGGCGGCATCAATATTATGATGTATATGCTGACCGGAAATTATAAATCCGATCAGGTGCATGTTCCGGCACTCCTCGAACGGTTGGGCAATTAAGCGGTGAACTTATGACCACGATAAATTTTGAACCGCTGTTTGATTATACCAGTCTGGCACTCATTTTAGCGCCACTGACTGTGATGGTGCTTATCGGCTTTTATGTCCGCAAGAGAGGCAGTTTTCTGCGGCTGACAGCCCTTGTTGCATTAGGTCTGGCACTTACCAATCCGGTGGTGGTCGATGAAACACGCGAGCCTTTAAAAAGCACCGTTGCCGTCATTGTTGACCGCAGCCAAAGTCAGGAATTGGGCAGCCGCAAACAAGACACCGACGAAGCGCTGACAGCCCTTACCAAACGCTTAGAGGCACTGCCGCAATTTGATGTGCGTGTGGTGCAGGCAGGCGCACCGGACGAGCAAAATGACGGCAATGAAACCAAATTATTCTCAAGCCTGAGCAATAGTTTGCGCGATGTGCCGCCATCACGCATTGGCGGTGCTATTTTGCTCAGCGATGGTCAGGTGCATGATATTCCGGCCGATCTGGAAGCACTTGGCTTCAACGCGCCGGTCAATGCGCTGATTAGCGGCCAGCCGGATGAATTTGACCGCCGTATTGCTTTCAACAAAGCCCCCCGTTTCGGCATCAGCGGCAAACCGCTGCAAATGTCTTTCACGGTGATTGATCAGGGCGACGCATCCGCTCAAAACAATATTGCCAATGTTAAAATCCGCATCAATGGCGAAGACGTCAGCGAGCAGCAGGCTCGTGTCGGCGAAGAAACCTCACTGACACTGGAACTGCCACATAAAGGCACCAACATCATTGAGCTCAGCACCGATGTGCTGGACGGTGAAGTCACCCCTGTCAATAATCAGGCGATTGCGGTGGTGGATGCCATTCGTGAAAATCTGCGGGTATTGCTCGTTTCCGGCGAACCGCATAATGGCGAACGGACATGGCGCAACTTGCTCAAATCCGACACGGCTGTCGATCTGGTGCATTTTACTATTTTGCGCCCGCCGGAAAAGCAAGACGGCACACCGATTGAAGAATTGTCACTTATTGCCTTCCCGACGCGCGAGCTTTTTGTCGATAAGGTCAATGATTTCGATCTGATCATTTTTGACCGCTATCAGCATCTCGATGTGCTGCCACTGCTCTATTATGATTTCATCGCGCAATATGTCGAAAATGGCGGTGCTTTGCTGGTTGCCGCAGGGCCTGAATATGCCGATTATTCGTCCATTGCCCGCACACCGCTTTATAGTGTTTTGCCAGCCTTGCCGACCGGTAAAGTAACTGAAAAAGCCTTTTATCCGCGGTTGACCGATGCCGGAAAACGCCATCCCGTCACCCGTGGCCTTGAAGGCAGCGATCAGGAACCGCCACAATGGAGCCGTTGGTTCCGCACCATTGATATTTCCACGCCGCAAGGCGAAGTGGTGATGAGTGGTGCCGATAATAAACCGCTTCTGGTGCTGAGCCGTGTGGGCGAAGGGCGTGTCGGCACATTGCTCTCCGATCAGGGCTGGCTATGGGCGCGTGGCTTTGAAGGCGGCGGCCCTTATGCGCCGCTCTATCGCCGCATAGCGCATTGGCTGATGCAGGAACCGGATCTGGCCGAAGAAGCCCTCACCGCCAAAGGTGATGCGCGCTCGTTAAAAATCACACGCCAGACCATGAATGACAAAACCGACAAAGCCGTGGTCACCACCCCATCAGGCAAAGAGGTTGAGCTGGATTTAAAAGAAACCCAGCCCGGCCTGTTTGAAACTGTGCTGAACACCAAAGAAGTCGGTCTTTATCAAATCAAAAACGGAAATTATGATACGCTTGCCCATGTAGGGCCGGTTGATGCACCGGAATTTACCGACATTATTTCCACCACGAACAAACTTTCGCATTTAGCGCAATTGACCGGCGGCGGTGTCCTTCGTCTGCACAGCCAGGCGCAAAGCGCTGTCACTGTTCCAGAAATCACAATTGCCAAAGCAGGCCAAACCTTCACCAGCAACAACACGATTACACTGCGTGAAACTGCTGATACGCAATTGAAAAGCATCAATCGTTTGCCACTGTTCTCAGGCTTTTTAAGTCTGGCGGCATTGCTGATGATTTTTGCAAGCCTTTGGTATCGTGAAGGCCGATAAGATAAAAAATCAGGCATCCTGTTTACGGGATGCCTGATCATCAATTCTGAATTTTAAAAGCTATATTTAAGAGGCTTTTTTCAAGAGTGCAGCCGTGTGGTGATGACCGGCATAACGCATGACACCGGAAACATGCTCCATCGCGCCCTCGCGCAATTCACAAGCCAACAGACGGCGCGGATCGACCGGTGCCGGCATGGTGACAGAGCCGGGCTTGATCATCTTAAAGCCAAAAGGCCCGTAATAAGGCTCGTCCCCTACCAGCACAATCAGCTTGTCACCAACCGCTTTGGACGCATCCATCGACATTTGCATCAAATGGCGACCAATGCCGCGATTTTTAAACTCTGGTCTGACTGCCAAAGGCCCAAGCATCACCGCAGGCGTGCTGCCGATTGTAATGCGGGTCAAACGTACCGAAGCAATCACCGTGTCGCCATCCAGCGCCACGAAAGACAAGCCTTCATCATGCGGGCCGCCTTCACGAATGAAATGCGCAGCTCTGGTAAAACGACCCGGCCCGAAAGCCTCAGCATTGATGTCTTCAATCTGCTGGTTATGCGCAGCATTTTCCTGCACGTAGGTCAGTTCTGTTTGCTTCATGGCAATATTCGCATTCTTAAGAGATAAAAGGGGCCGTTGGCCTTCAGGCATGCAAGTTCGACGCTTAAAAAGCGCTCACCAGTCTCATCGTCGGACGAAAAGCATACCTGTCAAAACACGTCTCCAAAGGGGCATTGATTGCCCGCGAACGATTCCCACCTAGCACCAATAAATCTTCACGTAAAGTGGTGTTACACTGTGTTCACTCATATCATGGCTGTAAATATACAGTTTGATCGCTATTTATATAAAAAGACAGGATCAAAACAGGCGTTGAAACGCCCCGTTGCAGATTAAGGAAATTGACCCATGGGATTACTTGTTGACGGTAAATGGCATGATGTCTGGTATGACACCGATAAAACCCAAGGCCGGTTTGAACGCTCCAAATCGCAATTTCGCAATTGGGTGACCAAAGACGGCTCTGCCGGTATCACCGGTCGCGACGGTTTCAAAGCAGAAGCCGGACGTTATCATCTTTATGTTTCTTATGCTTGTCCCTGGGCACACCGCACATTGATTTTCCGTGCGCTTAAAGGTTTGAGCGACATTATCTCCGTCTCGGTTGTTGACTATTATATGGGCAAAGATGGCTGGACATTTAAAGGCGAACATGGCGCCACCGGCGACACGCTTTATGGTTCAGAGTTTTTGCACCAGATTTATACCCGCGCTGATCCGCAATATTCAGGCCGTGTGACGGTTCCGGTTTTATGGGACAAAAAACTGCAAACCATTGTCTCCAATGAATCGGCAGAAATCATCCGTATGCTCAATGTTGCCTTTGATGAATTCGGCAAGAGTGATGTGGATTTTTATCCCGAAGCTTTGCGCAGCGATATTGATGCGCTCAATGATTTTATCTATCCGAGCATCAATAATGGTGTTTACCGCGCCGGTTTTGCCACCTCTCAGGAAGCCTATGAAGAGGCCTATAAGGATGTCTTTGCAGCCCTTGATACGCTGGAAGCCCGTTTGCAGAATAACCGTTATTTAACAGGTTCAGCCTTAACTGAAGCGGATTGGCGTTTGTTCACCACATTGATCCGTTTTGATCCGGTCTATGTCGGGCACTTCAAATGTAATTTGCGCCGGATTGAAGATTATCCGGCTCTTTCAAATTACACCCGCGAGCTTTATCAAATGGCGGGAATTGCCGAGACGGTCAATATGGAGCATATAAAGGGGCACTATTACACCAGTCATAAAACCATCAACCCGACCGGGGTGGTGCCACTGGGCCCAAAAATTAATTTTGATGCCCCACATGATCGGGCGCGTTTGAACGCCGACAGATCATATTAAGAGCCAAAGGTTAGCGCGGATATGAATCAACTTATCAACGAAGTTCATCATGCCATTGATGAGGCTAGTATTTCCCGTTTGGTACGAGAGTTTTATACCCGCGCGCGTCAGGATGATGAGATCGGTGAGATCTTCAACAGCAATGTAGAAGACTGGGAGCATCACCTTCAAACGATTACTGATTTCTGGTCATCGATCATTATGAAGACAGGGCGCTATGACGGGCGCCCGCTTCCGCCGCATCTGCGACTTGGCTTGCAAGAAAAGCACTTCGACCGCTGGCTGCAATTGTTTGAAAAAACAGCGCTGGAAATCTGGCCGGAAGAAGCGGCAAATGTCTTTATCTATCGTGCCAAGCGCATTGCCGACAGTTTTGAAATGGCGATTTCGACACAAGCCGGTGAATATAAAAGCCCGCGCCATAGCCGTCGGGTGTAGAATATTGGCCTGAACAGGCACCAAAATAAAAAAATCCCTTTGCCATCAATGTGGCAAAGGGATTTTCTGAATCAATTCATTAGTTCTGTTTAGCGCGCATCAACATGCCATAAAGATCGCGCGGCTCATCCGGATCGGCCAGCATATCCAGCTGCACAAAATACTCCGTCCCTTCCAGCTTATCGCGCACATAGCGAAGTGCAGAAAAATCTTCCGTGGCAAAACCAACCGAGTCAAACAGAGTAATCTGCTGCTTGCTTGTACGCCCCTGTTTTTTACCCGTTATCACTTCCCACATTTCAGTAACAGGATGATCTTGCGGCAATTGCTGAATTTCACCTTCAATGCGTGTTTGTGGTGTATATTCGACAAAAATATCCGAGCGCTGCAAAATGTCGGCATGCAGTTCGGTCTTGCCCGGACAGTCACCGCCAACACCATTAATATGCACACCAGCGCCCACTATATTGTCGGTGAGGATCGTGGCATTTTGCTTGTCAGCCGTTACTGTCGTGATGATCTGTGCGCCCTCAACTGCCGCCTCGACAGAAGAGCAAATTTGAATATCAAAGCCTGCATTTTGCAAATTGCGCGCAACCTTTTCACTGGCCGAGCGATCAATATCATAAAGGCGTAAATGATCGACACCGAGCAAAGCTTTGAAAGCAAGTGCCTGAAACTCACATTGCGCACCATTGCCGATCATCGCCATGGTGTGGGAGTTTTCCGGCGCCAGATATTTAGCCACCACAGCAGAGGTCGCCGCTGTGCGTAGCGCCGTCAGCATGGTCATTTCGGTCAGCAAAATCGGATAGCCACTGGCAACATCGGCCAGCACACCAAAGGCGGTGACTGTCTGCAAACCTTCACGCGTATTTTTTGGATGGCCGTTGACATATTTAAAGCCGTAAAGCGTGCCGTCACTCGTCGGCATCAATTCGATAACGCCTTCATCCGAATGCGCAGCCACACGCGGCGTTTTATCAAACAGCTCCCAGCGGCGGAAATCTTCCTCTACATAGGCAGCCAGTTCTTTCAAAAAAACATCAACGCCAATATTGAGCACCAGTTTCATCATGTGATCAACACTGACAAATGGCACATTATTCAACTGTACGGACATGCTACCTCACTCCCCCGTATAACTCACCGTCGGACGATCCATCACACGACGCCCAAACAGACTGGCGGTTAAATCCACCATCACATGCGCAGTGCGCCCGCGCTCATCCAGAAACGGATTAAGCTCCACCAGATCAAGGCTGGTGACCAGGCCGCTGTCATGCAGCATTTCCATGATCAGATGCGCTTCGCGGAAGGTCGCGCCACCCGGCACAGTGGTGCCAACGGCTGGCGCAATCAGCGGATCAAGAAAATCCACATCAAGGCTGACATGCAGCATGCCGTCTTCGCGTTTCACTCGCGCCAGAAAATCACGCAGCAAAACGCCGACGCCATGCTCATCAATGACACGCATATCATGCACAGTAATGCCGGTTTTGCTGATCATCTGGCGCTCGGCCGGATCAACACTGCGAATGCCCATCATGCAAATATTATTCGGATCAACCGGTGCTATCAGCTCAGGATAATAACCTTCAAACCCCGCCTGACCGGTATAATAAGCAACCGGTGTACCATGCAGATTGCCACTGTCGGTGGTGCTGAGATTATGAAAATCCGTATGCGCATCCAGCCAGAGCACAAAAAGCTTTTTGCCTTTTTCGCTCGCATAGCGCTGTACACCGGCAACAGAACCAGCCGCCACCAAATGGTCGCCACCTAAAAAGATCGGAAAGCCTTCGCCTGCCAGTTGATAAGCTTTATCACTGGTTGCTTTAATCGAGGCAATGGTCTCGTTGAGATTTTTAATCGCCGCATTAGGATGGCTAAGATGCCCTTTTGGAGC
>JAEWHQ010000173.1 GCA_023387715.1 Pseudomonadota bacterium
GTCAAACCGTCGGCACTGACGCTTTGACCGTGTCGATCGTGCCGCAAATTCTCTCTATCGCCAAGAAATATAAACTTGGCATCGTGGTGGAGGGGATCGAGACGGAAGAGCAGGCGGCTTATTTTAAGGCATTGTCTTTGTCTATCGCCGCACAAGGCTGGCATTTCGGAAAGCCACAAAATATTAACGAAGTTCGTCAATTGCTGGGCATAAGCCGTAAAAAGAAGAAAAATTCTCCGTTTTAGTTCTTGTTCTTTAACTGTTTTAATCCAAAGAATATTCTTGTGAACTATAGCTGGGCAAACACTATGGCTGAAGCTGCGAAATATCCATCGGCATTTCTACGCTGTATTTCACTGGTGCCATAAATAAATCTTTATTGAAGTGACTAAGGTCTGATGAACCATTGGCAGCATTCATGAAATATTCGTCAACCAATATAGGTTAGTATATCGCCATGCATAAACGATATGAAGCAGTTCTAGAACCTACCGGTCTGTGGTCCGTCTTCGATGATGAAGAGGGGATTCCCGCAATGATCGGTGATCGTATTTTGATTGGTTTGAGCGAAGAAGAGGCTGAAGAGGCCGTTATTGTCTTGAGCCAACCGCAGAAAACTGTTGGCCGCAGCGTCGCCTGATCAGCGCATTTTTCTCATTAAATGTAATTTACATAAAAAGCCGGAGCGGGTTTTGACCCATGCTCCGGCTTTTTGTTGACAGCTATTAAAAAGCTTAGCGCTTTATGCGTCGCTCCAGATCGACAAAGCTTCAACTGTTGCCAGCAAGTCTTTGTGGCGGCTGATAACGGTTTCGGCGCCTTCCTCAGTCAGTTGGTCTGCGTGTCCCGGATAGCTGTGTGCACCGCCGGTAAAGCCGATAACGCGCATACCGGCACTGCGGGCTGCCTGTACGCCATGGGTTGAATCTTCCACGACAATGACATCCTTTGGCGCAACGCTGAATTGTTGAGCTGCATAAAGGAAAACATCCGGTGCCGGTTTGCTTTTTTTGGTGCCGACTTCAGGTGCCGAGAAAATATGTGGCGCAAAACGGTCATAAAGGCCGGTGCGGTTGAGGGTGATTTTCAAACGCTCCATGCTGGAATTGGAGCCGATGCAGAACGGATATTTGAGCGCACTGATGACGTCTTCAATATCATCAATAATCTGCACTTCTTTTCTTAAGCGGTCATCCAGCTCGACATTAACTTTATCAAGCAGGCTTGCCGAAAAAGGTAGGCCGGATTGGCGCTCGACTTCCAGCAAGGTGTTTTTCCAGGTCAAACCGGCAAATCGTTCTGCCATCTCTTCGGCTGATACTTCATAACCGGCATCGGTAAGAAGTTCGGCTTGCACTTGCGCTGCGATGATTTCTGAATCAACCAGAACACCGTCGCAATCGAAAATTATCAATTTAGGTGCAGACATAAAAACGATCCATCAGTGATAGTTGTGCCAAAACTTGTGCGGTTCCGGCAAAAAATGAGGCAATTGAGCTATAGGGCAGGCAGTTTCAGACTGCCAGCCTTTTCTAAGCTGAATGCATAAACAGCTACGATATGTATCAGACCTCGCCAGCCAGTTCGCGGCGTTTGCGGTCAAGTTCCTCGCTATAGCGGCGCAATGTGTGGCTTTCGGTCAAAAGCCCGACAACTTTGCGCTCCTGCGTATTATTGATGACAGCCAAAGCTTCACTTTCGCTGCGGTCAAAGCGGGATACGGCTTCCTTGGCGTTCATTTCCGGCAGCAGATAAGCTTGCTTGAAACGTAATAAATCACGCAAGTCGCCTTCATTGTCCTTATCGGCAAAGCTGCTGGAATAAACCTCCGGCAGTGAGATCATGCCGACATAGCGCCCATTTTCATCAACGGCGATCACGCGTTGGGTAGAGCCGAGCGGAAAGTCTTCATGGAATTTTTGCAAGCCGGTGTCGATATTAACGGTGCGCACATCATGGCGCATCATTTTATTGACGGTCAGATTGCGGATCCAGCCAATATCATGGGCGCTGCGGATGCTTTCACCGCGAAGGTGAAAGCGCCATGTGGCAAAGGAGTAACCGAAGGTCTTGCGCACCAACATTGAAGAGGCAAGCACAGCACCCAGCACCAGCATCGTGATCGGAAAATCGCCGGTCAGTTCGAGCGCCAGAAAGGTCATGGTCAAAGGGCCGCCAATAATGGCCACGGCAAAAGAACTCATGCCGATCACCGCATAGACAACCGGTGTCAGTGTTGTTGGCAGAATAACGCCAAAAATAATGGCAAAAAGCTTGCCTACCAAAGCGCCCAAGAAAAGGGAGGCAAAAAACAAGCCGCCACGAAAGCCGGAACCGATGGATATGGCAGAGGCAACGGATTTGGTGATGATGAGAAAGACGATGGCGAAGAATGAAAGTTCTGTGCCGACATCAAAATGCAAAGCCCCGTGTCCGGAGCCTAAAACTTGTGGCGAGAAGAGTGCAATGACGCCGACTACAGCGCCACCGACCATCGGGGTTAAAATGGCTGGTACAAAGCTTTTACGGGTGGTTTTTTCCACATAAGTGACCATCCGCATCACCACAATGCCAAGGCCTGCACACATCAGGCCAAGCATCAGCGCTGGTAAAAAATCGCCGGTGGTAACAGCTTGCAAAGTGCCGATATTGATATCCATAGTTGCGCTGCCAAGCGAGCGCGTCACCAAGGTGCCAATGATTGCAGCAACCACAACAGGTGCTAAAGTTGCAATCGAATAGGCACCGATAATTAATTCAAACGCATAAAAAGCACCGGTTAGCGGTGCATTAAACGCACTGGCAATGGCAGCTGCTGCACCGCAGCCCACAAGTGTGCGCATATCGGAGCGACGCAATTGCAGCGCACGGCCAATGCGGGAGGCAAAGCCGCTGGCAAGCTGGGTAAAGGCCGCTTCCAAGCCAACAGAAGCGCCGAAGCCATTGGAAATGAGATTTTGCCCGACCAGAATAAAACTGTCAGTGAGCGACAGATGTCCGCCATGCAGGGCATTGGCTTCGATGGGGTCAACGATGGGTTTTTTGTGCCATCTGGCCAAAACCCAGATAATGCCGCCCATCAAAACACCGCCTGCCATAGGGGCAATGAGCGCAGACCAGGGCAGGCTGCTGGCAGCAGCGCTTAAGTGATCATCAGGGCCGATTTCAAATACAGCCTGATGCAGCCACTGTGAGATCTGACTAATCGCGGCAACCACAAATGCAGAAATGAGACCGACGATAGCGGCAGCAATCACGAGCCCCAGCTCGCTGCTTCGTACCAGCGCACGCCATCTGAACGGAACGAATAGCAGGCGTACATAAGGTGTGTGGCGCAGCTTTACCCAGTCAATCATCAGTTTCTGCTCACTTGTGTGGCCATATTTCGTCGCTTATGGCCGGATCATGCTTCTCTGTATATAGCTGAAATAATGGAGCGATTTGGCTTAAATAAGTCCTAATTTTCAATGCTAAATGTTAATTTAGCGCTTGGTAAAATGAAGGTCGGATTCATATTTGAGCGCTTTTGAAAGTTTTTTGAAATTTATATCCGCTTTCTATCATGGCCAGAACCTCGCATTCCTCGGGCTTTAAACTCTGATTAATAAAAAGTTTACAATTTCAATGGGTTGTCGTTAACTTGATGTTTACCCTGTTCGGTAACCATAAGGACTAAGTTTAGTTACGCGTCCTCAAGTTATCGAGTATCCCATGTCTTTAGTCCGTCTTGTGAATGAATTGCCGGTTGAGGCTCCTCGTGCCGCCTGGCTTGATACCATCCTCAAGGGTGATTGTGTGGCGGCTCTTGAGCGTCTGCCGGATCATTCAGTCGATGTTATTTTTGCAGACCCTCCGTACAATCTGCAATTGGGTGGTGATTTGCACCGTCCGGATCAGTCAATGGTATCAGCTGTTGATGATCATTGGGATCAGTTTGAAAGCTTTCAGGCTTATGATGCCTTTACACAAGCATGGCTTCTGGCCTGCCGCCGTGTATTGAAGCCGAATGGCACCATCTGGGTTATCGGCTCCTACCATAATATTTTCCGTGTTGGTGCTAAGTTGCAGGATCTGGGCTATTGGATGCTCAATGATGTGATCTGGCGCAAAACTAACCCGATGCCTAATTTCCGTGGCCGCCGCTTCCAGAACGCGCATGAAACGCTGATCTGGGCTTCGCGCGATGAGAAAAGCAAAGGCTATACTTTCAACTACGAAGCGATGAAAGCTGCCAATGATGATGTGCAGATGCGCTCCGACTGGTTGTTCCCTATCTGCACCGGCCATGAACGTCTGAAAGACGAAAACGGCGATAAAGTTCACCCGACACAAAAACCCGAAGCTCTGCTTGCGCGTATTTTGATGGCCTCCAGCAAACCGGGTGATGTTATTCTGGATCCGTTTTTCGGTTCGGGCACAACCGGTGCAGTTGCTAAACGTCTTGGTCGCCACTTTGTCGGTATTGAGCGCGAACAGGATTATATCGAAGCAGCCACTGCCCGTATTGCAGCTGTTGAGCCATTGGGCAAAGCCGAATTGAAGGTGATGACCGGTAAACGCGCTGAGCCGCGTGTGGCTTTCACCAGCGTGATTGAAGCGGGCTTGCTGCGTCCGGGCACTGTTTTGTGTGATGCACGTCGTCGTTATGCGGCAATTGTGCGTGCAGATGGTACATTGGCTACGGGTGGTGACGCTGGTTCCATCCACCGCATGGGTGCCAAGGTGCAGGGCTTTGATGCCTGCAATGGCTGGACATTCTGGCACTATGAAGAAAATGGCGTGCTGAAGCCGATTGATGATCTGCGCAGCGAAATTCGCCAGCAGATGGCAGCTGCCGGCGTTTAAGCTGTGGGAATGCAGCGTTTGAGCCGTTAAAAATTATGAGAATAAAAAAACGCCTGAAAGTCATTTCAGGCGTTTTTTATATTAAGCGATAAACTGATAAGAATTAAGATCGCTGCGTAATGTGGCCGGATCAATAAATTGTACAGCGTGCCAGCCAGCTTCGCGGGCTGCAATAATATTGGGCAGATTATCATCAATGAACAGCGTTTCGGCCGGGTTGAGATCAAAACTTTCAATATGCAGGTCGTAAATCTCACGTTCTGGTTTCATGAGAAAAACATCACCTGAAACAGTGACCCCGCGCGGCTCTTTCAAAAAGACAAAGCGCTCTTGTGCTTCGCGGAAAGTGTCGGAGGCAAAATTGGTCAGCATGGTTACATCATGCCCGTCTGCAATAAATTGGCGTAAAATGGCGACGCTGTCGTCATAGGCATATGGCACCATTTTGTGCCAGTTTTGCCGGAAACCTTTGATATGGTGTTCGTGGTCAGGAAATTGCTCAATCAGCAGATTTTCTGCATCTTCCCATTTACGTCCGCGATCTTGTTGCAGGTTCCACTCATGAGTGCAGATGTTTTTTAAAAACCAGTTGCGCTCGGTCTGGTCGGGGATCAGGTCAGTAAAGCCCAATTGCGGATCATAATGGATAAGTACGCTGCCGATATCAAAAACAATATGCTTGATTTTTGTTGTCATTTTGCAGGTCTCCTGATCTTGAAAATATCCGGTCTGGCAGCAGCAATCGCCTTTTTCATCACGGTTGGCAAGGCTTCGCCGGCCAGCATGTCCGGTGCTGACCACCAACCATCATTCACCTGACGCTTATCGGCGCCGGTCGCGTGATAGACGGTGAGGTGCAATTCAAAATGCGTGAAAATATGGGTAATCACACCGGCATTTCGCCAATCGGAAGCGAAAGGCGCGGCGGTTAAATCAGTGCTGCCATCAATGCGCGAGTTCCAGACTGAGCCCGGAACCTCGGCCATATTTTGCAGTAAGCCTTTTTCGGTACGCTTGCGCAGTAAAATAGAACCGTCACCGGCCTCAGCCACGAATGCAGCGCCTAAGCGGATGGGGCGTTCTTTTTTAGGCGCTTTGACCGGAAAATGTTCCGGATCGTGATCTTTTAACGCGAGACAAAAATCATTTACCGGGCATAGGGCGCAGGCAGGTCGCTTTGGCGTGCAAATCGTTGCGCCCAAATCCATCATCGCTTGGGCAAAATCGCCGGGCCGGTCAGCAGGTGTGATTGCTTCTGTGAGTTCGCGTATTTGCGGCTTTGCCTGTGGAAGTGCGGTGGTAATAGCATAGAGGCGGGTGACAACGCGTTCGACATTGCCGTCAACGACAGGTTCAGGCTGATTGAATGCGATGGCGGCAATGGCCGCTGAGGTATAATCACCAATGCCAGGTAGTTTTTTAAGCTCTGCTACATTTTGCGGAAATTGTGCGCCGTAATCGGCAACAACGAGATCAGCACATTTTTTCAGATTGCGGGCGCGGGAATAATAGCCAAGTCCTGCCCATGCGCGCATGATGTCGTCATCATCAGCAGCTGCTAAAGCGTCAACCGTCGGCCATGCTTTGGTGAATTTCAGAAAATAAGCTTTCACCGCTTCAACGGTTGTTTGTTGCAGCATCACTTCCGACAGCCAAATTTTATAAGGATCAGGTTTGATCCCTTGCGCGGATTGGCTCGGTGTAATGCGCCACGGCAAAACCCTGTGATGCTTATCATACCAACGAAGTAGTGATTGTGCTATATTCATGGGATAAGTGTTACGATAAGCAAAGCGGGTCTGCATTACGCGAAATGCCGCAATTCTTCGCAATGCACATGAATTTATATGTTTAAGATTGACACTCCTGTGTGGCTTGCGCACACATGAAAGTTAATTGCAGTGAAGAATGGTTAAATAATTTATGCCGGTACCGGTTTACGTCATCAATTTGGAGCGATCACGCGAGCGCTGGGAAAGCTTGCAGCAGCGGGCGGATAAGCTCGGTTTGCTTCTGCGTCGCGTGGAAGCAGTTGACGGACGTAATCTGACGGCTGAACAGCTGAAGAATTTTGATGAGGCATCTTTTCGTCGTCTGCATGGCAAAACGCCGCTTCCGGGTGAGGTGGGCTGCTATTTCAGCCATTTAAAGGCATTGCAGATAATTGCGGACAGCGATGAAGAATGTGCCGTTATCATTGAAGATGACGTGCTGTTTGCGCATGATTTTAGTATTGTGATTGATGAACTGCGCGACATTCAAGGATGGGATGTCATCAAGCTCATCAATAACAGAGTGAAATTCTACCAGAGCAAATATGTGACCATCGGTGGCACAGATGTTGGCCGTTGTATGCATGGCCCGCTTGGTTGTGCCGGTGGTTATATGGTGACCCGTGAAGGGGCAACTAAGCTGCTCGCCAAAATCGCAACCATGGAACTGCCTTATGATGTGGCGCTGGAGCGTGGCTGGGCTGGGAACTATCGTGTTTATCTGGTTAAAGACGCTATCATCGAATTGGCGAATGAACTGGGCTCCACCATTTTAGAAGGTGGGGTTAGTTATAAGCGGGTGCGGTTTCCGGCATGGAAACGTCTCGGTGCATTAAAATTCCGAACAACAGACTATATCAGGCGTATGATTTATGCTTTGCGGCGGTCGACTTTGTCTATTGGTGATAAATGACGTTTTTGCATAGAAATTTTATTAAGCGCCGCAAATTTGATCAATGGGTCTTGGCATTTGGCGGTCTTACGATGCCTATTCGTGTCGGATTAGGCCCGGTGGTTGTTTTCTTATTCAGCTGTATTGGGATTTATCTGACCGCATTTCGTCATAAATCGACGAAGCCTTTTGTTGGTATCTTTTTAATTTCGATCATTTTTTATTTTGTGTGGGTTTTTGGCCTGATTATCTGGCGTGGGCAGTTGGAGCTGGGAAACCGCCAAATTGGCTATACATTGCTGCTGGTGCTGTTTTCATTCGCGGGGCCTGGCATGGTGCTGGTTCGTGATCCGCTGCGCTTTTATGTGTTAGGTTCACGCGTCGGTATTTTCTTAGCAGCAATGGCTGCGATGTTTGTATCGCTTTATAGTGGTGTTCGTGTTGGTATTGGTGGCAATCAAGCGGTTTTTGCTTTTGTTGCTGCGGTGGCTGCTATTTCAGCTACTCTGCCTGTTCAGAATGCGCCACGCTTTTTACGTAATGGCCCGCAATGGCTGGCACTTGGATTGCTGGCCATTATGGTTTCGGAAACCCGCGCCGTATTGGTTGTATTGCCGCTATTCTTGGCGGTCGAAATTATTGCCTGTGTACGTAAATTCAGCTGGCAGAAGCAAAGCGGAATTTATGCGATATTGGCAGCAGCTTTGGCCGCTATGCTGGTGGTCGGCCCCGCAGGTACTGTTATTGAGAAGCGTTTTGCTACGATGCTCAATTACTATGAGACAGGAGATGCAGCGCAGTGGAAAGATAAATCTTCAGCCGACATTCGCATGGCGATGTGGCGTGGAGCTGTAGAGGTTATTAAAGCACATCCACTGACGGGTGTTGGCACTATTGATAAAATGCCTTTGGTGCAGGCGCATGCTGGCGCTAATAAAAAACTACTGAATGGATTTGGACATGTTCATAATGTCGTGCTGGACGAATTATTGCATGATGGAATTGTAGGGCTCGCATTACTGCTAACCGCTTTTATATCGCTTTTTGTCCAGCTTTGGAAAACTGCACCTGATTGTGGAACGAAGCGGGTTTTAAGTTATTTCGCGCTTGTTATGATCGCTTATGGCATGTTGCATGCGCCATTGTTTCATGAAACATCGATTGCTGTGATTATGCTGTTTTTGGGTGTGTTGAACGCTGCCAGAGTCAAGCGTGTCATTTATAAGCCGCATTTAAACGCAGCATAATGCTGAAATTCTTCAAACGGGTTTGGCAGCTATGACGGGTAAAAAAGAAGGACGGGGATTTAGACCTTTAGCGGATACAACATCTGACTTGTTGGATCCTGTCTTGCGCAAACGCGCCGGTATTAATCTGTCTTTGATCCAGTCATGGGAAGATATTGTCGGTGCGAATGTCGGCCAATCTTCACGCCCGCTTAAAATCATGTGGCCAAGACGTTTGCATGAAAATGATCCGTTTCAGCCCGCCACATTGGTCATTACCTGTGAGGGGTTTGCTGCTATGCGTATGCAGCATGAAACAGGCGAAATCATCAATCGCGTCAATGGTTTTTTAGGCTTTGCAGCTATAGGCCGGATAAAGATTGAGCAGAAGCCGTTGACCGGAAAGCAGGAGCGCCGTTTGCGCAAACCTGTTGATATTCCGCCCAGTCAGGCACGCAAAATCGAAGGCCAGACCAGTGTGATTGAGGATGATGGCCTGCGCGGAGCATTGGAGCGTTTGGGGCGCAGTATTGCTGCAAGCAAATTAAAGAATAAGCGCTGAGTACGATCATCAAAATAGCTGATTTTTCAGAAACATGCAGATAATTAACAGGCTGGCAATAACTGCCACAATCTTGCTATAAGCTGACATTAAAAATGCGCACACGAAACGGGTCTGGTTATGAAGCCGCATCCGCTTTAAAGTAACATTTTATGTCAATGTATTGAACAGAATTGGATGATTCGCATGAGCCTTACGCTTAATCGCAGGCATGTTATGTCTCTTGCAGGTGCAGCTGCAACGGGATTGGCTCTTTCCGGCAATGTTGCTTTTGCGCAGTCCCGCTCGGCTGATGGCTCGGTGGATGCCGCTAAAGTTGCCGAACCAGGCAAGCTGAAAGAGATGATTTACGGCAAGGAAGATGCTCCTGTCACCATCGTTGAATATGCATCTTTGACATGCCCGCATTGCGCAGATTTCACCTTAAATACTTTCCCGACGATCAAAGAAAAATACATTGATACCGGCAAAGTACGCTTGATTTTCCGCGAATTTCCTTTTGATCCGCGTGCGACAGCTGCTTTCATGCTGGCACGTTGCGCACCGGAAGACCGCTATTTCCCGATGGTTAATG